>VGFD01000100.1 GCA_016868975.1 Armatimonadota bacterium
CGTTGCCACCAGGTGATACACCAGCAGCGGCACCCGCGACACCGAGGCTTCCAGACGCGTGGTCATGGGAATGCTGCTCACCAGCCGGGGATTGATTTCAATCGTTACCACCGAGTGAATCGGGGTGACCACGAAATCGACGCCGAAAATCCCGCGAAATCCACGCTGGTGCAGCACCCGCCCGATGGCCCGCGTGATGGAGGCCGCCTGCCACTGCACCGCCTCTTGGAACGGCGCCGCGCTCCAGTCGTTGCCGCAGGCGCCCAGCGGATACACGGTGCACTCGGGAATTCCGGTCACCTGATGAAACAACCGACCGATGCGCAGCGTTCCGTCCGACTGCACGCACGCATTCAGCGTGGCCGGCGTTCCCGGCACGCGCGCCGAAACCCGCGCGCGACGCTGACGCAGTCGCTGCGCCGCTTCGGCAAACTGCGCGGCGTCGTCCACCGCGAACGTCCGATTGCCGGAAAACCCGTGCGCGCCCTGCAGCACGAGCCGCTCACCCAGGCGTTGCGCAACCTCGTCATAGCCCGCACAGGAAAGGTCCACTTCTTCCCACGGGGGATGCGGCAATTTCAATTCGTCAAGAATTTTGAAGAAATTGACCTTGTTTTCCAGCGGCCGCGCCACCGCCGCCGGTGCGCCCAGCAGATGCCAGCCGTGCTCGCGCGCCAGGGTTTCGACCTGGGCGTTTGGCTTGAAAACCAGCAGGGAAATCGGTCCTTCGCGCCGCGCCAGGCCGGTCAGCCACTCGCGCACCCGCGCGTGTCCGGCGAGCCCGGCGGTGGCGCGTCCCGGCAGGGCGTCACGCCCGACCTCGCGCTCCAGGCAGAGCACTTCCACGCCGGCGCGCTCCAGCAACGGCAGCACCGCGGTTTCATGGCGGCACACCACGCGGTAGCGCGGCAGCCATTCCTCGGGCCCCAGCGCGTAGTTGGGATCCACGCCCATGAATACCACGGTTCCCAGGCCGGCCCGCTCCAGCAGGATGCGGCCCGCGCGAGCGCTAGAGGTCGCGCGGGCCGGAGGCATTGCGGACTTCCGGGAGCCATTGCCCGAGCGTTTTGCGTAATTCGGAGTAGGATTCAACGTGTACCATCGTCCCCTGTGAGAGTGGCGGAGGTTCTTCCTGCGGCTTGGAGTGCTCCTGGCCGGGCAGCTCGCAGCAGGTTTCCGCGTGGTCCGGCTCGATGGGAGCCTCTCCGCGGATTTCCGGCGCGACCGCCGAGGATGAGGCCGATGGCGTCAAGGGCCATTGCGAGCCGTGTCCGGTCAGCACGATCACCACCCGCGCCCGGGAATCCACTACCTGCAGCGAGCGCGCGCGTTTGGCGGCGGACAGGCAGGCGCACCCCTCCGGCGAGGTGTCGATTCCGCATCCAGCGAGCAAATCCCGGCAGGCCAGAATTTCTTCGTCGAGCGCCACCCAGCCGTATCCGCCGCTGGTTTCCAGCCAGCGCCGCGCCTCCTCGGCGCGCGGAGTGTCCTCCACGCCGAGGAGCCCGGCGATCTGTGATCCGCCCAACGAGCCCGCCTCCACCATCCGCTGCCAGCGCCGGTCCGTCGGACCGGCCACCGCCGGATGCGAGCCCGCCTGCACGGCGTGCAGTGCCGGCCCGGCCTGCGCGGATTCCACCCGCACCGTGCCGCCGTCGTCGCTGCCGTTCGCGGACAGGGAAGGTTGCCCGGAGCCGCCGCCGATCTCGGAGAACATCCGTGCCATGCCAACGAGGCTGCTTCCGCTGGTCACGAAGGTGAACAGGTGGTCGACGTGCCCGGCCTGCTCGGCAATTTCCCCGGCGATCGATTTGAAGCCCTCGATGGAAAAATCGTCCAGCGAGGGCGTCAGGTTGGGAATTCCGAAAAGCCGCCCGGCGTACCGCGCGAGATTTCGCGGCCGCGGACTCGTGATGATCACCACGTTTTCGCGGCGCAGCCAGCGCAGTTTCTCCGGATTGGTGGCCGGCGACACGAACGCGAACAGGCGCAGCCCGGCCAGGGCGCCGTACATTCCGGCGGCCACCGCGGCATTTCCGGAGGAGGAGATGGCCAGCGCCGGCTCGCCCCGCTGGCCGGCCAGTGACACGCGATAAGCGAGGCTGCGCGCTTTATGGGATCCGCCCGGGGAGAGATCGTCCCGCTTGAGCAGGACTTCTCCCACGTTCAGCGCGCGCGCGAGGCGCGGCACCGACAACAGCGGCGTGCCCCCCTCGCCCAGGGTCAGGCGGAATTGGGCCGCCACCTGCGGCTGAAAATAGCGCGCGAATCGCCAGATGTCGCGGCGCTCGGCGTCCACTTCCATCCGGGGGGGCCAGGGGGCGCCGAAGGCGACTCCCCCGGGGTCAGACCCATGGTCTGGAGCCAGCGTCACTTTTCAGCTTCTTCGTAGAGCACCAGAGAGAGCGGCGACTTGCTGATGATCTGCAATTCCACCGCGCACTCCGGGCATTCCAGCGTTTCTTCCTCCATGCAGTCGTCGGGCACGGCCACCTTGCTGCCGCACTCAGGGCACGGATATTCCATCTTGGACTTCCTCCCGCGGGGTATCGCCGCGTCTTCCTGAAAGATTTGCATCTCAAATACTTCCCTTCGAAAGCGCACGCACCAGGGCACCGAATCCCTTGTTCTCGTCGAGGTACATGCTGAAAATTCCCGGGCATCCCGGGGAAAGCAGCACGACGTCGCCCGGTCGCGCGAGACGCGGACAGGCTTCGACTGCGGATTCGAGATCGGCGTGCGTTGTGATCTGGGGTCCATTTCCAGGGACGGCGCGCACCGCCTCCGCGATGCGCGTGCCTCCCGGACTGTCTAGCACCAGCAGGTGCCGCGCGCGCTCCACCAGGCGCCGGGCCAGTGCCGTGTAGTCGAGTCCCTTGTCGCCGCCGCCCACGATGACGAGCAGGGGCGCTTCGAACGCCTCCACGCCCGCCAGGGCGGCTTCCGGGGTAGTTGCCTTGAGGTCGTTGAAGTAGCGCACCCCGCCGACTTCGCCCACCGGCTGCAAGCGCAGCCCGATGCCCTCGAAGCGGGGGACCTCGTCGCGGATGGTCTCCACCGGAACGCCGCACAGAAACGCCGCCATGGACGCCGCCAGCGCGTTCGAGATGTTGTGTCGGCCGGGGATTTTCAGGGCGCTGGCCGGGCAGATCCGATGGGTTTCGCCTTCCCAGCGCAGCTCCAGCCAGCCGTCGCGCAGCCAGGCGCCGTCGCGCTCCTCGGCTTGCAGCCCAAAAGGCGCCACGCGGCCGCGCACCGAGGAGGCGAAAGACCACGCGATCTCGTTGTCGCGGTTCAAAACCGCGAATCCCTGCGCGGAAACTCCGGCCGGCAATTTCCGCTTTACTTCCCGATAGGCCTCGAACGAGCCGTGCTCGTCCACGTGATCCGGCGTCACATTGGTGACCACCGCCACGTGCGGCCGCGGATCCAGGTCCATCAACTGCCGATTGCTTACCTCGAGCACCATCACGCCGTCCGCCGAAAACCCGCGGACGCGATCAAGCATCTGCACGCTGCGCCGCTCGTTGCCGCCGTACAAGAACGGCTTTCCGCTGGCGGCCACCAGGTCGGCGAGCAATTTCGTGGTGGTGGATTTTCCGTTGGTGCCGGTCACCGCCGCCACCGGGCAGGGCGCCAGCCGGAAATACAGGTCGGTCATCTGGGAAAACACCACGTCCGGCCGCGCGCGCAGCGCGCGAAGCGGGGCGTTGTTCTCGTAGAGGAACCATCCCTGCGGCAAGAATATCACCCGAGCGCTTTCGATGCCGCTCAAGTATTCGTCGCGCAGGCAGCGCTTGATGGGCAGGGAGAGCAGGTCGCGCAGCGCTTCCGCGCGCTCGCGCGGCTTCAAGCCGACGTGGGCCAGTCGAAAATTCTTTTCAAAGGTGTCCGGCGTGGAAAAATCGTGCGCGGTGACGCTGGTCACTCCGTGCCCGGCGAGGAAGCGCACGATGGCCGCGCCTTCCGCGCCGGCCATCCCCACCACGTGGACGTTGTGGCCCACCAGCGTCTCGGGATGGTTCAAATCGATCGGCCGCGCCGGTTCGGAATGGATCCTGGTGTGGGTCGAGGCGCGGACGAACAGCACCGGCCGCCGCGCGCCCAGGTACGCGTACGCGCCTTTGACTTCCTCGAACGACTGCACGAGCACCTTGCCCTGTCGCATGGAAGCATGGGCGAGACGCTCGCCGCCGGCCTCGAGGGCGAGCGCCACGTGAGAAAAATTGCGGTCGCGGCTCTTGAAGAACAACAGGTCGCCGGGCTCGACCGCGCCGCGCGCCACCCGCACGCCCATGCGGCGCTGGTCCCCGGTGTGCTTGGGCAGCAGAACGCCGGCCCGCTCCCAGAACAGCCGCTGCACGAACGCCGAACAATCCAGCCCCATCTCGGGGTGCGCGCCGCCGAGGATGTACGGACGGCCCAGCAGGCCGTCCAGACCGTCGAGAAGCTCCTGCGCGGAGGCCGTCACCGCCAACGCATCGCCTTCTCTCGCGCGCTTCACACCCTCCCACGGGTGGCTTTCCCCGCGCGCCACGGTGCGAATCTCGCTGTCGTGGGCCCAGCCGAGGGTGAGGTCGGGGAGCTGCACCAACCGCCACGCGCCACGCGGGGCCAGGACGCGCATGGGGGGCTGGTCCGCGGTGGCCTGGGTGCTCAGGTGCGCGGCCAGGGCCGAGTCGAAGTCCTCGATGGCAGGCCGCGCGTCGCTGTCTAAGGGCGCTCGGAGGACGTTCGTCCAGCCGTTCACCGGCAAGGCCCAGGAGAGCGGCTCCACGCCCGGGTCGCTGAGCACGCGGATGCGGTCCTCGAAGCCTTCTCCGGCCTGCCGCAGGGCCTCGTCGCGCTGGCCCGGCAGGAGCACGTCGCCCACCAGCGCGCCGTTCTCCGCGCGCACGTCAAAGAGGGCGGCCGCGTAGCGGGCCTCGTACTCTGCCCGCAGGGCCTCGAGCCGCGCGTTGACCGGCACTACCGAAGACGACATGACACTCACTCCAGGCCGTCTCTTCCTCCCGGCCCCCATGGATCCTCCAACGCGGGATTTCTTACGCCTGGCGGCGTGTCATTCCAGGCGGAAGACCACCGCGCGGCACACCGACCACGAGACCGCGACGCCGTCGCGCATCCCCGGGCGAAAGCGCCACGACCAGGCCGCGCGCTCGGCAGCCGTGTCGAGCACCGCGCTGCCGCTGGACGACACCACGCGCACGGCGGTGACGGCGCCGCTTGCGTCAATCTCCAGCACGAGGTCGACCGTGCCTTCCACGCCGTCAGCGCGCGCGGCGGCCGGGTAGGGTGGGGTGCCGGAGCCGTCTTTCACGTCGTCGTTGAACCACGTGAAGCGGACCCGCGCGGTGCGGTGCGGCAAGGCGTCGAAGCCCAGCTCGTAGGAAGTCGAGCGCTGGGGCAGCAGGTTGGGGTTTCCCGACACGAACGGGTCCGGCGGGAAGTCCAGCTCCAGCAGAGTGGGCGCGCGGTATCCGCGTCCCCAGGCCCCGCGCAGCGCCAGCCAGTCAGCCGCCTCGAAGCGCGCCTGCAGGCGCGGCGACAACTGGCCCGGAAAGTCGCTGGGACGGTCGTAGCGCATCCCCAGCGTGGCCTGCAAGCGCGGCAGCACGAGTGCTTCCTCGGCGCACAGCGACGGGGTTGTGCGGGTGCTGGAGAACTGGGTAAGGGTGGACGTGCCGAAGGCCGTGCTGGTCGAGCCGTAGCCCATCGCGTCGTGCTGCCACATCCCCCCCAGGGTGAGCACCGACTCCTTGAGGTGGGGCAGGCGCGCCCGCGCCTCGAACGCGGTGGAATATTGCCGAGTGGTGGTGTCGCTGACGGTGAGGCCGCCGAATCCGTCGGCGAACTCGCTGTGGAAGGTGGGCGCCCACGCGCTGGTCCAGGCGCGGACGAGGAAGCGCTCGTCGCTCCACTCGACATGGCCGAACACCTCGTTGCCGCTCTGGCGGTCCACCGTCGAGGACACGAGATTGTTGCCGAGGGTCAGCTGGGACGCGGTCCGAAGCGCTGGATCCGCGGCCGGCTCGGGGCCCGGCACCCCGACCGAGGAGCCGTTCAGGCCGCCCCTCAACGATAAGGTCCCTTTGCCGACGTCGGGGACGTCGAGCCGCGCGAACACGTTGCGCAGCTCCGACTGGCTGTTGGGTCGGGCGCCGTTCACCGTGCGCCAGGTGGGCACCAGCTCCAGCCGCGCCTTGCCCAGCTTCGTGGACAGCGTGCCGGACGCGATGGAGGTTCCCTGCCCGCCGCCCTCCAGACGGATCTCGCGCTTGTCCGAGCCCGGCCGGGTGAGGATGTTCACCACGCCGGACATCGCGTAGCCTCCGTACAGCGCCGAGTAGGGACCGCGCACCACTTCGACGCGATCCACGTAGTCGACGGGCATGGTGGCGAAGTCGACATTCCCGACCGAGGGCTGGTTCAGCGGGCGGCCGTCCTGCAGCACCAGCACGTCGGTCGCGCCGGAGCCGCGGATTTGCAGCGTGGTCAGGGATCCGAGCGCTCCGAAGCGGAGCACGTTGAGGCCGGACAGGTCGCCCAGCATCTCGGGGACGTCCAGCGGGCGCCGCAGCTCGATGGCGCGCCGCGTCACGATGGACGCGTTGGTGGGCACCCGATCCACCGGAAACGGATCGTAGGTGCCGGTGACGACCGCGTCCTCGACGCGGGTGGGCTCTTCGGCGTGGGTCGGCCCGAAGACCATGAGCAAGGCCAGGACGCACAAGGCGGCGCGGCTCGCGAGACGAACGGGGGTGAGGGCACAGTGTGCCATGGGTCCTCCATCTGGCCGGTGAGGCGGAATGGAGCCGCCACGGCGTGGGAGGAACACCCGTCTCGACGACAGCGCATGGCGCGGTCGCACGACAGGAACCAGGGGACGACGTCCCGTGGGCCACTTCCTTCCCGCGAAGTAGAGGCTCAAAGAACGCGGCGGTCGGTCTCCTGGCTCCCGGATCGTCCGGCTTGCGAGCCCTTCCCAGGGTTTTCACCCCAGTGGGTTGTCACCAGCGCTTGAAAGCGCGGTGCTCGAAGCCGTCCCCGGATACAGTTGCGGGGCAGCGAGGGCGTCTCACCCTCTTCCCGTTACCGTCGCGTGGGTCGAATTCCGTTCAAGGCGGGACGGTCGACTCCTGCTCGTTACGCCCGCTGGAGTTCTTGGAGAACCCGCAGGTTCTCCTCAACCGTCCACCCGTCCACGGTCATTTCGGATTTGCGGGTAATTCCGTCGATGCACCCCAGCCGGACCAGGGATTCTAGATCCGTGAACGCCTCGCTTTCGGTGGGGATCACGTCCGGCGACAGCGCCGCCAGCAGCCCCCATGCGCCCCAGTTCGAGACGGACGCGATGAACGGGGCGTCCACCGCGGTGACGCACGGCCAGTCTGTCACGCCGTGCTTTTTGCAGGCCTCGGCCAGCGAGCCCATGCCGATCTCGTTGCCGCCGTCGCCGATGCCGATGCTGGGCGGGCCCGGGCGGTCGAAGAGGGGATCGAGACAGGCGGTCAGCGCGCTGATGTCCTCGCCGCGCATGTTGCGGTATTTTCCATCGGCGCCGGCGCCGCAGCGCTCGATGGAGATCAGCGCCGTGGGCTGATGCCGCCGCAACAATTCTTGCGCGGCTGTGCGGCTCGCTGCAAGATCCAGCATTGGAAACGCGATGACCTGATCCAGGTGCGAGAGCACGAACGCCGCGTGGCCGTCCGACACGATCCACGCCTCACCGCCCAGCCGGCGCACGCCGCGGGCCAGGGCCAGCGCGCCCGGCGGCCCGTCGGTTTCGGCGCGCCCGGCCACGATGAATCCGGTCACGATAAACACGCGCTGCAACCCACCCCGCAGTATCCCCGCCGCCACGCTGCAATAATCGGCCGGCAATTCGCCGCGCACCCGGGAGATTCCGCGGCGATCGTGGGCCAGAATGACGTCCTCGATACGGCTCACATCGGCGGGATGGCCCGACCTCCGAACATCCCGAAATAATAGCCCCACACCGAGACGAACGCCAGGATCGCTGCGATGATCCAGAACCGAGTGGTCACCTGCACCTCGTGCAAGCCCATCTTGCAGTAGTGGTGGTGGATGGGGCTCATCAAGAACACCCGTTTTCCCTTTGTCGCCTTGAAATAGCTCACCTGGATCATCACTGACAGCGCTTCCACCACGAACACGCCGCCCACCACCGCCAGCAGCAGCTCCGTGCGCGTGTACAGTGCAAACGCAGCCAGGGCCCCGCCCAGCGCGAGGGAGCCGGTGTCGCCCATGAAAACCCGGGCCGGAAAGCAGTTGAACCACAGAAATCCGGCGCACGCCCCGGTCAGCGCGGCGGCCACGATGGCGAGCTGTTCCTGGGACGACCAGATGCAGATGGGAATATACGCCAGGCAGGCCAGCATCACGGTGCCGCCGGCCAGTCCGTCCAGGCCGTCGGTCAAGTTCACCGCGTTGGCCGTGCCCAGGGCCACCAGAATCGCCAGGATCCACTTGAGCACCGGCGCATGGATCCATCCGATCAGCGGAAGCCAGAGCTGATAACCGGTCTCGTTGAAGGCAAACCAGGCCAGCCCGACCGCCAGCGAAACCTGCAGGATTAGTTTCTGTCGCGCTTTCAGCCCGAGCGAGCGCTTCGCCGCAATTTTGGTCCAGTCGTCGAGAAAGCCGATGGCGCCGTTGGCCAGCACGTATGCCAGCAGGACGAGCAGGGGAGTGCCCGGCGGGTACGCCCAGACCAGCGCCGTGAGCACGCTGAGCAGCAGGACGAGCCCCCCCATGGTGGGCGTCCCTTTCTTGGCGAGGTGATCCTCCGGGCCCTCGGGGCGAATTTCCTGGCCCCACTTGAGGACCTGCATTTTACGGATGAACGGGGGATACGCCATGATGGCGATGGCCAGCGGGAGGAGAAACGCGCCGAGCAATCGGCTGTCCACGGGCATATCTGCTAGGGCTCCTCCAGCAGGCGGACCACCTCGTCGAGGTGCATCCCGCGCGAGGCCTTCACCAGCACTACGTCCCCCTCGCGCGCCCAGTCGCGCACGATGGCCGCGGCGTCCGCTCGGTCGGCGGCGTGCCGCACGGGGCTGGTGGATTCCTCCGCGCCGGCGCGGGCAATTTCCTCGCCCAGGCTACCCACCGTGACCAGCAGATCCACCGAAGACGCAGCGAGCCTGCCCACCGCGCGATGCATTGCCACTTCCTCCGGCCCCAGCTCGTACATATCTCCGAGGATTGCGGCCTTGCGGCCCCGCGCGGGAAGCGCCCGCAGGGTCTCCAGGGCGGCGCGCATCGAGGCCGGACTGGCGTTGTACACGTCGTTTAAGATCATGAAGCCGCTTTTCGTGGAGGTCGGCTCCAGCCTGCGGCCGCTCGACTGGAAATTCATGGCGAACGACTTCAGGCGGTGCATGGAAATGCCCAGCACGTGGCCGGCCGCCACCGCTGCCGCCAGGTTGGTGGCATTGTGCAGACCGATCACCGGCGCGGACAGGTCCACCCGCGTCCCGCACAGGTCGAGCACCACGTGCAACGCGCGCATTCCCTGCGGCTCACTGCTCAACACGCGCACGTCCGACGCCTCATGAATACCGAAGGAAAGTACCTTTCCCCGCGCCTTGCCAGCCAGCCGATCGAAGAATTCGGAATCGCGCGGCAGAATTGCCGTGCCCCCCGGATCCATCTCCTCGAGCACCTCGGCCTTCGTGTCGGCAATGTTTTCCCGGCTTCCCAGGCGCTCCAGATGGGCCTCGCCGATGTTGGTGATAATCGCCACTCGGGGATAAGCAATGCGCGCCAGGGGTCGAATCTCTCCCTGCAGGCGCATGGCCATCTCGATGACCGCCGCGCCGGTCGCTTCGTCGATGCGGAACACCGTCTGGGGAACACCAAACTCGTTGTTGAGATTCTCCGGCGTCTTCAGGACGTGCTCGAAGTGGGTGGCCAGCACCGCGGCCGCAAGATCCTTGGTGGACGTCTTGCCGTTGCTGCCGGTGATTCCCACCACGGGGATGTCAAATTTCCGCCGGTAGTGCGCGGCGATCTGGTGATACGCCGCCAGCGTGTCGTCCACTACGATGACGCGCGACATGTCTACGTCCGATTCATTGCGCAGGGACTCCAGCGCGGATTTCGCCGCCAGCGCGACCGCCGCGCCGCTGCGCAGGGCCTGTCCGAGAAAGGCGTGTCCGTCGAATTTCTTCCCGACCAGCGGGGCGTACAGATCGCCCGGTCGGATGGTGCGGCTGTCGGTGCTGATGCCGCCCACCTGCAGCGGCACGTGCGACTCTCCCTCGAAATGTCCTCCGCTCGCGGCGAGGATATCCTTGATGCTCAGCGGCTCCAACACGATTAACCTCCCTCTAAGCGTGCCCGCAGCGCGATTCGCGCCTCTTCGGCGTCGTCGAAATCGATCGTCTTGTCCTTCAAAATCTGGTAGGTTTCGTGTCCCTTGCCGGCAATGACCACGGTGTCGCCGGCCGCTGCGCGCCCGATCGCATGGCCGATGGCCGTGCGGCGATCCTCGATGACCGTGGCGCCCGGGGCGCCCGCCGAAATTTGCGCGAGGATTGCCTCTGGCGCCTCGCTCCGTGGATTGTCCGAGGTCACCACGACCTCGTCGGCCAGGCGCGTCGCGATTTCTCCCATGATGGGCCGCTTCTTCGGATCGCGGTCGCCGCCGCAGCCAAACACGACGAGCACCCGCCCCTCGGTAACTTCCCGCGCGCCCTTGAGGATGTTCTCCAGGCCGTTCGGCGTGTGCGCGTAGTCCACGATGACCGTGAAATCCTGACCGGCCCGCACCGTCTCGAAGCGGCCGCGCACCGGCGCCGCCAATCGCAGGCCGTCGAGCGCCACTTCCAGGGGAATTTGCAGGGTGAGCGCGGCCCCCAGGGCGGCCAGGGCGTTGTACACGTTGAACAGGCCGCTCAAGCGGAGCAGCGCCTCCCGCGAGCCTTCCGTCGTGTGCAGGCGGAAGGCGACGCCGTTCGGGGTGTGGCGAATATCCGTTGCACGCAGATCCGCGGGGTTGTTGATGCCATACGTCATGACCGGGACGCTGGTGACCGCGCGTACTTCCTCGCAGCGCGGATCGTCCGCGTTGATGACGGCGCCTCTCGGCGCGCTCTTCGGGTTGTCGCGTCCCAGGGATTCGAACAGCATGCGCTTGGCGCGAAAATACTCGTCGAGGTCGGCGTGAAAATCGAGATGGTCCTGGGTCAGGTTGGTGAACACGCCCACGTCGAAGGCGCAGCCGGCAACCCGTTCCAGGGCAAGCCCGTGAGAGGAGACTTCCATGGACACGCAATCGTGACCGGCGTCCCGCATGCGGGCCAACAGGCGCTGCAGATCCAGGGACTCGGGGGTGGTGTTTTTTGCCTCTTTGGTCTGTCCGCCGATGCGGTTGAACATGGTGCCGATCAACCCGGGCCGACGGCCGGCGTGACTGAGAATTCCCTCGATCAAAATGGAGGTGGTCGTTTTCCCGTTGGTGCCGGTCACGCCGATCATGGTGAGCGCGCGGCCCGGCCAACCGTGGAAGGCGGCGCTGCAAAGCGCGAGCGCGCGCCGCGTGTCGCGCACTTCCACGATGGGATGGTCGGTCCTGGGCGCGCGCGACGGATCCCGCACCACCAGCGCGGATGCTCCCGCCGCGAGCGCTTGCTCGAGATACTGGTGACCATCGGATTTGAAGCCTTCCACGGCGATGAACATGTCGCCGGGTCTCACGGCGCGCGAGTCGTAGGCGACCCCGGACACAGCGGCGGCGCCTTCTCCGTGCACGCGCACGACTTCGTCTCCAAGGGAGGCAACCAGATCGAACAGAGGCACCATCACTCCTCCCCGGCGTCCGTTTTCGTCGCGTGCAACATTACCGGTTGCACGCCCAGGCGCCACATCGTCTCCTTCGCGATGGCGTGGAAGACCGGCGCGGCCACAGCGCCGCCCCAGATGACGCCCGCGCCCGGCTCCTCGACCTTCACGATGGCGACGATGCGCGGATCGTGCGCCGGCGCGTAGCCCACGAAGGACGCAACGTATCGTCCTCCGGCGTAGCCGCCGCCTTCCACCACCTGGGCGGTGCCGGTCTTGCCGGCGACCGGGAAGCCGGCCACTTCGGCTTTCTTCCCGGTCCCCTTTTCGACCACGTTGCGCAGAATCTCGCGCATCTGGTAGGAGGTGGCCTCGGAAACCACGCGGCGCCGCACGGCAGGCGGGATGGACCGCACGACCTTTCCATCGGCCGAGAGGATTTCCTTCACCAGGCGCGGCTTCATCATCACGCCCTTGTTGGCGATGGCCTGGCAGGCGCTGGCCAGTTGGAGCGGCGTCACGGTAATGCCCTGGCCGAAGGAGTTGGTGGCGAGCGTGATGTTCGCCCAGTCATTGAAGGGCTGCACGATGCCCTCGGTTTCGCCGGGCAGCGCGATGCCGGTGACCTCCCCGAATCCAAACTTGCAGATGTAGTCGAAATAGGTGCGCTTGCCCATTTTGAGCGCCACCGAGCTGGTGCCCACGTTGAAGGACCAGGTGATGATTTCTTTCAGGGTTTCCGATCCGGCCGCGCTTGACGCGCCGTCGTCGGCGTTGTGGACGGTCCAGCCGTCAATCACGATGCTGTTGCCACAGAAGAATTGCTCGCCCATGGTGACTTTCCCGGAGTCGAGCGCGGCGGCGGCCAGTACGATCTTGAAAGTGGAGCCGGGTTCGTAGGAGTCGGTGATGGCGCGGCACTTGCGCAAACCGGCCGGCACGCTGGAGAAATCCCGCGTGGAATAATCGGGCTTGTTGGCCATCGCCAGGACGTCACCGGTGCGCGCATCCAGCACTACGGCGATGGCGCCCTTCGCCTTCTGCTGC
>VGFD01000101.1 GCA_016868975.1 Armatimonadota bacterium
GGCCGCCCTCGCCACTCGCGGCGTCCTGCTGCGCCGCGCCGGCCGCGTGATCCCCGCGTGGTACGCGAGCACCTGCGGCGGCGTGACCGCCGATCCCCGCAGCGTGTTCGGGATCGCGGACGGGGCGCTGGGCAGCGTTCCCGACGGCCCGCCCGGCGCGCGCTGGTGCCGCCGCTCGCCGCACTTCCGCTGGCGGGTGCGGGTTCCGGCCGAGCGCCTGCGCGCGGCGCTCAACGCGGACGAGCAGACGGCGCCGGGCAATGTCCTCGCGCGCCTGGAAGTGCTTGACCGCGCCGCGGACGGCCGTGCCACGCGCATCCGCATCGACGGCCAGCATCGCCGCGTGGCGCCAGGCTACGACGTGTGGCTGGTGCTGGGCCGCACGCTGGGGTGGGGCCAGATCGAGAGTCCCTGGCTTTGGATCGCCCGTGACGGCGGGGATTTCGTGTTCCACGGAAACGGTCTCGGGCACGGGGTGGGGATGTGCCAGTGGGGGGCGGCGGAAATGGCCCGGGCCGGCCGAAATATGCCGGAAATCTTGCGCAACTATTACCCGGGTGCGCGCCTCTATCGGAGGTAGCGCGGATACGGCGGAGAAACCTCCTCGGCGGAGAAAGGACACGAGAAATGTCTGCGGTCGACAAGCCTCCACGGCAAGCTTGCTGGGGGCTTTTTGTTTTCATCGCGCTCCTGGCCGCACCGGCCCTCGCCGAGGATCCCTACGCCGCGTGGCAGCGCGCCGCGCGTGATCGCGGGCTGCTTGCCGAAGTCACCGCCATCACACGCCGCGCCGTCGAGGACACCGTCTGGGGCCGCGCCCTGACGGTGCCCCGCAACTGGAAGAGTCCGCTGCTCTCGCGACCGGTCGGGATCTTCGTCACGCTCGTGCGGGACACAGAAGTGCGCGGCTGCATGGGGGCGCTGCAGTCCGCGGAGCGCAACGCCGCCCACGAGATCGCCCGCGCCGCGTCGCTGGCCGCCAGCGTCGACACCCGCTACCCCGCCATCCGCCCCGAGGAGCTGGCTCGCATGGAGATTCGGGTGTCGGTGGTGGGCCCGCGCCGCCGCGCCGCCAGCCTTTCCCAACTGGATCCACTGCGGCTCGGGCTGTTCGTGCAGCGCGATCGCAGGGGCGCCGTGCTGCTCCCTGGCGAAGCCCTCTCCGCGGGACGGCAGGTTGCCGAATGCCGCCGCAAGGCCGGCATACGGTCCTCGGAGAGCGTCCTGATGTATACCTTTCCAACGGTCGTGGTGACCGTGCCCCCACCGTCCTCAGCTTCCACCCCGTCCTCTTCGAGTAAGGAGAAAAGCAAGTGATCCCAACGTACTGGCACTGGGTCGCCGCTGCGACGCTTGTCCTCTGGGCCGCCGTGTTCCGCATGCGCTTGAGCTGGCGGCATCACGTGGTCGCGTTCCTTGCCCTCGGATGGGGCGCCGCCCTCCTGTCCTGGTCGGTCAGCCTGGAGCCCGCCACGGGCAACGTTTCGGGAACCGTGGTGAGCGCTCGTGACGGCCACGCCATCGCCAGGGCGCGGGTGTATTATCCGGGCGGTGAAAAATGGGTGCGGACCGACAACGAGGGCCGCTATTTCCTGCCCGGCGTGGAAGCCGGAAAAGACGTCCGCGTCAGCGTGCGCGCGCGCGGCTACGATTATTCCTACGACGAGATCACCGTTGACGAGGGGAAGGAGACGAAAAAGGTCGACTTCCGCATGACGCCGCGGGTGGCGACCTTCGCCACCTACAATACCGAGCGCGTGTTCACGCCCGCCGAGGGCGCCTCGATGAATTTGAGCGGCACCATGGTGCGGCACATCGAGGTGAAAGTGTATCGCGCCGACCCGGTGAAGGACTGGCTCGCCGTGCAATCCACGCTGTCTCGCGCCGCCGTCGTGGAGCGGGTTTTCGAGGATCCGCCGGTCAGCGAGGCCACATTCACCGCCAATCTTGACAATGACGACGATTTCAGCGGCACCGTCAACCTCGGCGTCCACGAGCCGGGATTGTACGTGGCGCGCGCCACCGCGCCAGGAGGAAGGCTGACGCGCGACTCCTGGTTCCTGGTGAGCAACCTGGGGGTGGTGACTCGCCGCTCGCCGTCCGAGACGCTGTTTTTCGCGCAGGATCTGAAGACCGGCAAGCCGCGCCGCGGCGCGCGTCTGGAGGTTTTCGAGGACGACCGGCCGCGCAAGACGCTGACCACCGGCACCGATGGCACCGTGACCTGGAAGGACTCGGGGATGCGCGGCCTGCAGGTGCGCGCGCGCCTGGGCAAGGACTGGGCCTTCTCCCGTCTCGACGAAGTGTACGCCGGGGATGCCGCGCGCGCGCGGCGCGTTTTCGTGTACACCGATCGTCCCATCTACCGTCCCGGGCACGAGCTTTATTTCCGCGGACTGGTGCGCCGTGATCGCAACCGCCATTACAGCGTGCCGGTCGGGGAGTCGGTGAGAGTGCGCGTCCGTGACGTGCAGGGCAATCCCATTTACGATCGGAGCCTGACCGTCGACGACTTCGGCGCATTTTCCGGAAGCGTCACCGTCCCCAACACCTCCCCGCTTGGCTACGCCTACGTGGAGGCGGAGTGCAACCGCGTCGAGTCGCGCGCGGACTTCCAGATCGCCGAATATCGCAAGCCGGAGTTCAAGGTGGACCTGGTGCCGGAGAAAAAGCGCTTCGACTCCGGCGACCGGGTGCGCATCAAGGTGGACGCCCGCTATTTCTTCGGCGCGCCGGTGACCGACGCGAAGGCGAGCTACACGGTGTACGAGTCGTACTACCGCTGGAGTCGCTCGCAAACCCTGGATTTTGACAGCGAGGAGATGCCGGAGCAATTCGGTGGAATGACCGCGCACGGCAATCTGAAATTCGACGCCGAGGGGAGCGCGTGGATCGAATTCGCTCCGGGCCCCTCGGATCACGACCGCGATTTCTGGGTGGAAGTCTCCGTCGAGGATCCTTCCCACCGCAAGGTGACCGCGAATCAAAGCGTGCTGGTCACGCTGGGGGATTTCTACCTCGACACTCAGACCGACGCATTTGGCTACAAAGCCGGCGAGAAGGTCAAAGTCACCGTGGACGCGCGCGACTACGACAACCATCCGCGGGCCGGCGTGCCGGTGACGGCGCGTCTCGTGCTGCGGACCTACAAGGAAGTCGCCGACGAGCGCGGCGTGTACAGCACGCACGTGGACGAGCGCGACGTGTGGAGCGGCGAGGCGCGCACCGGCAAGGACGGGTCCGCGCGGTTCGACCTGCTGCCGCCGGAGGAGGGCTCCTACCAGCTTTTCGTGGAGGCGCCCGATGACGGGAAAACCATCCATGACGTGCGCTGGTTCTACGTGGCCTCCGAAGGCGGGAATTTCTCACTGTCGGGACGCGATCTCTCGCTGGTTCTCGACAAGGAGAATTATCGGGCCGGTGAAAAGGCGCGCGTGGTGATTTCCACCCGCGAGCCGGGCGCGTCGGTGCTCCTGTGCGTGGACGGGCGGAGCATCATCTCGTCTCGCGTGGTGCAGATAAAGGGTCGCTCGGCCACCGTGGACATCCCCGTGGAGGCCGGCTGGTTCCCCAACGTGTCGGTGTCCGCGGTGCTGGTGCGCGACAAGCGGATGGCGCTGGTCGAGCAAGATCTGGTGGTCAAAGACGCCGACCACCGTCTCAAGATCACCATCGTGCCCGACAAGTCCGCGTACGAGCCGGGCGAGGTGGCGCACCTCAAGATTACCGCCACCGACGAGAAAGGCAAGCCGGTTCGCGCGCAATTGAGCGTGGGCGTGGTGGACGTGGCGATATACGCCATCGCGCCGGACAACACGCCGGACATCTTCGACTTCTTCTACGGGCCGGAGTCCTCGCTGGTGCGCACCGAATATTCCTTCGCGCCGGATTATTCCGGCGGCCGCAGCAAGGAAGAAGACGCGCGCGTGCGGCGCAACTTCAAGGACACCGCCTACTTCAATCCCCTGGTCACCACCGATGCGAAGGGCCAGGCGGAAGTGCCGGTGCCGCTTCCCGATAATCTGACGACGTGGCGCGTCACCGTCCGCGGCATCACCGAGGACACGCTGGTGGGCGCGGAAACCGCCGAATTCCTGGTGCGCAAGCCGCTGCTGGTGCGGCTTGAAGTGCCGCGTTTCATCGCCGAGCAGGACGTCATGGAAATGGCGGCGGTGGTGCACAACGAAACCGGCGAGGCGCAAGAGGTGGACGCGGTCATCAGCGCGCAGGGCCTCAACCTGAAGGCGCCCTCGACCCAGCG
Source organism: Armatimonadota bacterium (assembly GCA_016868975.1). Taxonomy (GTDB): domain Bacteria; phylum Vulcanimicrobiota; class Xenobia; order RGZZ01; family RGZZ01; genus VGFD01. The sequence goes on from VGFD01000101.1 coordinate 4,262, forward strand.
GCAGAGCATTCCCACGGGCGGCTCGCACCGCTTCGCGTGGATGGTGGAGGCGCCCTCGGTGGGCGAGGCGGTGGTGATGGTCCGCGCCACCGGCCAGGGCTACGCGGACGCGATGGAGCTGAAATTCCCCATCCTCCCGCATGGCATCGAGCAGGCCACCGCGATTTCGGGGATGGCCGATCCGACCTCCCGCGCCACGCTCAGCGTCCCCGCGGAGGCGCGGCTGGAGGCGAGCAAGTTGACCGTGTATCTCTCGCCTTCGCTGGCCGCCGCCGCCATGCAGGGGCTGGAGTACCTGGCCGCCTACCCGTACGGCTGCACCGAGCAGACGATGAGCGCGTTCCTCCCGGACATCCAGGTGGCGCGCGCGCTCAAGGTGCTGAAGCTGTCGCAGCCTGAGCTGGCGGCGAAGCTCCCCGACATGGTCGCGACCGGGCTGGCGCGCCTCTACGACTACCAGCACGCGGACGGCGGCTGGGGCTGGTGGAAGGACGACTCCACCCACCCGTACCTGACCGCCTACGTGGTGAGCGGGCTTTATCAAGCGAAGCAGGCCGGCTTTGAGGTCGACGCGGGCGTTTACAAGCGCGGCGTGGCGGCCCTGAAGAAGCTGGTCGGCGAAGACCGGGGCGAGTTCCGCGACGCCAGCGGGGCCACCCGGCAGCGCACGCTGTACAGCGCGCGCGCCTATATGGTGTACGTGCTGTCGATGATCGGCGAGCCGGACGCAAAGGCCACGGCGGACGTGCTGGCGCATCGCAAGGCGCTCAATCCCTACACCACCGCGTTGCTCGCGATCTCGCTGTGGCGGCAGGGGAAGCAGGGCGAGGCGCGCGGCCTGCTGTCCTCGCTGCAAGAGCAGGCCGACGAAACCGCCACGACGTGTCACTGGGACACGAAGACGGTGGACTACTCGTGGGTGGACGACCCCGTCGAGGCGACCGCCGCCATCGCCCGCGCGATGCTCGACATCGACCCCGACCATCCGCGCGTGGAGAAAATCATGCGCTGGCTGGTCGACTACCGCAAGGGCAACGCGTGGGAGTCCACCAAGGACACCGGCGCGGTGATCTCGGTGATGACCGAGTATCTCGTCGCCCGCAAGGCCCAGCTTTCGCCCAACTATACGGCCACCGTGCGGGTGAACGGCACCTCGGTGGCGGACGTAAAGGTGACGGCGCCGATCCTGGGCGACGAGGGGACCATTGAGGTGCCCGCGCGGCTGCTCAAGGCGGGCGCCAACGAGATCGTCGTCGAGCGCGCCGGCAGCGGCGCCCTCTACTGGTCGGCATTGCTGAGGACGTGGCCGGCCGGCGAGGTGGCGGCCGACAACAAGGGCTTCGCGGTGAGCCGCGGGTACACGCTGATGACCGTGGAGAACGACGCGAACGGCAAGCCGGTCACGAAAGAGACGCCCATCGGGCCGGACACGGTGATTCCGCTGGGCGCGCGGGTGAAGGTCACGGTGACCGTCAAGAACGACAAGCCCTACTCGTACGCGATGGTCGAGGATCGGCTCCCGCCGGGCTTCGAGCTGACCGCCGCGGAGGCGGACCGCAACGCCGCCGGCTACTGGTACGTGGGCCGCGAGGTGCGCGACGACCGGGTGTCGGTGTTCATCACGCGCCTGGAGCCGGGCACGCACACGCTGTCGTATGAGGTGTGGGCGGAGGCGCCGGGGACGTTCCACGTGCGGCCCGCGGTGGCGTACTTGATGTACACGCCGGACGTGCGCGGCAACTCGGCCGAGGGCCGCGTGCGAATCGCAGGGGAGGACGGCAAGTGAGCGCGCCCTGCGCGGGGGAGTCGGGTCCAGCAATGGGCCCGACTTCCGCTGTGTCGGGTTCACGTATGGGCCCGACTGTCCCCGTAGGCGTCGAGTCGGGTTCACGGTTGGGCCCGACATCCGCTGAGTCGGGTTCACGTATGGGCCCGACGCCTGGCCGGGCGCGCTGGATCGAGGTCGCCGTTCTGGCGTTCGCCGCCTTGATGCTGGCGGTGGGCGGCTGGGCGGCGGCCGCGGCGGTGGGACGGCAGCACGTCCTGGCGGCGTTCACTACCGACCTGGCCGGGCGGAGTGCCGCGCAGCGCACCAACATCGCGTTGTCGGTGGCCCGCCTGGACGGAGTGGTGGTGCCGCGCGGCGCGGCCTTCTCGTTCAACGAGGTGGTCGGCCAGCGCTTGCTCGAGCAGGGCTATGAGAAGGCGCCCGCCTTCGAGGGCGGCGGCGTGTCCATGGTGGCCGGCGGCGGCGTCTGCCAGGTGTCGTCCACCGTGTACAACGCGGCGCTGCTTGCTGGGATGCGCATTCTGGAGCGCTCGCCGCACGTGAGCGCGGTGCGCAGCGTGGGGCGCGGGCGGGACGCGGCGGTGCTCTACGGGAAATGGGACCTGCGCTGGTCGAATCCCTATCCCTTCACGGTGTGTGTGCGGGGACGCGTGCAGGGAGATCGTCTGGTTGTGGAGATCCTCGGGGCGCGGCCCAGACCAGTGACGGTCAGCGTGACGGTGGACGTGGCGCGGACCGGCACTGCCCAGACCTGGCGACGGGTGGGCGCGCGCACCGAGCTTATTTCGGAGGATCGCTACCTGCCGTGACCACCGATCCGGTACAACTGGTTATCTACATCGTCGGGGGCGGAATTGTCATCCTGTGGCTGCTGCTCAAGACCCAGAAGCGGCCGCTACAGAAGAAAATCGGCGCCTGGGCGATCAGCCGCGGCTTTAAATTCTACCCGCGGGCCGACGTGGAATTAAATCGCAAGCTCGGCCTGCCCAACAGCTTCCGCTACGAAAACATCGTCATCACGGATATGCCGGGCGGCTGCGTGGGCTGCATCTACCGCCGCATGGAGGACGATCCGAACGCGCCGAAAATTCGCATGCAAGAGCAGGACCAGGACGCCCTGCCCGGCGATCTGGCGGCCCGCATCACGTTCGTGAAGCCGCCCTCGGGCAAGGGCGTGTTCGTGCCGAAGGGGCAGCCCATTCCCAAGGCGGCGGCCATGATGGCGCCCAGCGCGACCGGGCTCCTGCCCAGCCCGGCCAACCGCTACGACTTCTACACCGACGGCGTCATGCTGCCCGCCGATCTACCCCCGCAATTTTTCGACGCGCTCGACAAATACCCGATCCGCGACAAGGCCCCCACGCTGCTCATCGACGGCAACGGCCTCTGGCTGGAAGATCCGGTCTACCGCGGGCACGACGAGCACGGCTACGACAGCGTCCGCGACTTCTGCTACAAGGTGAGCGGCACGCTGGCCAAGTGGACGTTTCCGAAAAAGGGGCTGTATTGACACACGCCTGACATCGGCGTGTGAGGCTGGTCCGCTGTCATCTCAACGGAGGTGGCAGCGGCAATGGCTGTCGAGCGAGCGGTCCCCACGCGGTTGTCGCCCGCGGTTTTCTGGTGCAAGGCGCTTGTCCTTCAAGCGCGGCGTGCACTTGGCGATCTGAGTCAGGGATTGCATCGCTGCGCGCCGGTGTTCACGCGGCGGCCTTATGTGCGGCTGACTATTGCGCCAGCGCCTTGACCGCGTCCCAAGCCCCCGAGGGCGAAAGGAGGGAAACGAGCTCCTCAGTAACTCGCCGGTCATTCCATAGATTGGTATAGAAAAATTCGCAGCCTGCGTCCGCGTCCCAGCCCGCCATGTATGACCACGAATAACTCTTGGCGCTGGATGGTGGAGCATCGCGCCGGGAATCGAGCCACGCTTGCACTATCTCAGCTCGTTCGGGGTACGACCGCGCGATTGCCGAGCAAACCAGCCGTTCGAGCGTTTGCTGCGCGGGGAGCCGCACGTCCGGGTCTACAACTTTCCATCGTACCAGCGAGACGATGGCGCCGGCTCCAGTATCGATGTCGCAAGGTGACGCGCTGGCCTGATGTGCATCTGGATAAATCCGTCGAATCTCACCAAGGAGATGCGATGCACCAATCCCGGTTTCGGCGTCAACTTCACCAGCGCTGGTGTCCGAGTAAACGTTGACAATCAAGCGGCGGACCGGATGGGTCGAATGACCATGAAGAAACAGGCGGACTCTCGGCAGCACATTTGCTTTTCCACCCGCGCGAACGACTCTGATGAAGCCTCCACCCCGCGAAGTGTACGCATGCTGACCCCGTTCGACCGGAAGACCCCACGGGTCCTTGACTCCGCCCCGGCTTCTGGGCTCGCTGCATTCAAGGTGCGCGAGGCATCCTTTCCAGAATGCCCGATCCGTGTATCCTTCGCACACAATCACTGCCTGGCTCATCGCAGGTCTATCTGGATATCCTCTCTTGCTGACGCAATGTCCGGGCCGCCAATTCGAGAGTTGCTGAGTTGACCGTCTTGAAGCGCCAGCCGGTACAGGCTCAGTTTTGCGAGCTCTCTCTCGGGTGACTCCGAAAGAAGAGAATCGATGAGTTCTATGCTGTGCGTCGTGATAATGACCTGTATGCCGCGTTGAACAGCAGCCCAGATTGCCTTTGCGCTCTGGATCAAATTTCGTGGGTGCTGATGCACCTCGGGCTCCTCGAGCAGCGCAACTCCGCTTTCGCTGGCGATCAGTTCCAGACTGAGCCGGAGCAGGGAACGGATACCGTCCCCTGCAAGCGCGACGGGGACGCTATACTGATCAAAGACCAGATGTACGATTGGTTGCGTGCCCTCAGTAAGAATCATCAGCTCCGTCAAGCCAGGGATGACGTCGGCAAGCAAGTCGTAAACGAGTTTGCGCTGTCCACGTTCGATGGCTCGGGTTAGTAGTTCGTGAAGCTCTGGCTGCTGGAAAAAGCTGTGCTCCTCGATGAGGCGGAGTTCCTTGACTTCCGGGAAGATGAAGAGGTGATTACCCCTTGTACCGTGTTCTGTATCTTCTGGTCGGGACATTCGTAGATCGACAATATGAGTGCCCTGAGATTGATCGATTGCCAACTCTACGTCAGGTTGGTCAGCATCGGGGTCTCTTACGAGTATGGTGGTCTCACGTGTGTGCGAATCTGTCGCAATACTAATCCGAGCGGGTTCTTCGCCGCCCGTCCGCCAACGTAGCCACTTCGTTCCGCGACGTACTCCCTTATGGCGGTAGACAGCGAGTCGCAGTCCGATCGCCGGCACCGGATTGGCACCGATCAACAGCCGTCAAGGACAGAGCTCTTTCCGCAGCCGTTTGGGTCCACCAGGACCACGAGCGGCGTGAGGCTTCCCAACGCCCCCTGAACAATGCCACGAAATCGCGTGATCGCAATGCTCTTGATCAAGCGTCTTGCCCCGCAGCCAGAGATTCGTCGCCGGGCCTGTCAGAGCGTGGCTTTTGCTCGGCCCCCTGCGGTGCCTTCCTGCCCAGCGCCCCGCTGACCGCCAGGGCGATGGCGGCCACCACGGTGATGGCGATCAGGATCTGGATTTTCTGGTGCCGCGTGGCCGCCGACAGTAAATTTGTCGCCGGGACCAGCAGAACCGCCAGCGACAGCGTGGACGTGGCCAGCGGCAGCGCGCGGAACGTCACCAGCCCGCCCTCGCGGCCAGTCGCGGAGATCGACGTGGCCGCCAGCAGGCACCACATGGCGATTGCGGTCAGCATCGCGGCCACGCCGTCCACGCCGAAGTAGAGCGCGCCGCCGACGACCGTCACGCCAACCAGCACGGCGCAGGCCAGGAAGCGTCCCAGCACGCTGACCGCGGCCGGGATGGCGCCCTCGCCCTCACGGTGCGGCACGCAGGCCTCGAACACGATGGGCACGATCATCCCCGCGACCAGCGCCGCCGTCACGTTACCGTCCGCGATGTCGATGCCCTCCAGGCCGAGATGCGCGGCTTCCTGGAAAATCTTCATTCCCGCCAGCAACAGGAGCGCGCCGCCGCCCAACGCGCACACCCGCTCGGACAACGAAATGCCGGGCGGCGCGGCTGCCCCCAGCGCGGCGGCCACCGGGAAGGCCGCCAGGAAACCGAGCGCGGCCACCGCCATGCCGAGCCCGAGCCACAACTTGAACGAAACCCAGCACACGCCGAGCAGCACGAACGCCAGTGAAATCGCCGCCACGTGGTCTACGGTATGTGCCTCCTCGACCCAGCGCGCGGATGAGGCGATCGCGACCGCGAGCAGCGCGCCCAACAGGCCTGCGGCCAGGGTGGGCACCAGGCGGTCGTCTGTGACGATGTTGACCTGCGCCGACCACGCGGCCGCGCCCAGTGCGGCGGCCATGACGCCGGCGCCCACAACGGTGGCCGCCGTGCTGCCCGATCCGCGCGACACGACGGCCACTGAGACGAACGTGAGGATCCAGCCGGCGAGCATTCCCGTCGCGCAGTACAGCGTGAACCATGGGGCCGTGGACGGCCATGGAAAGTGCATGCCCGCGATGACCGCGACTTGCGGCACCGAGAGCGCCGCCAGCGCCGCGCCGGTCAGCATCGAGGCGGTCGCCTCCGCATAGCGCCAGGGCGACACCGAGCGGATGCAGAGCAGGGTCCAGACCCAGCCCAGCGAGAGGCCCAGAGTGAGGCCCATGAATTGCCCGTTGGCGCGGATGCCGTAGCGGTTCGCCACCAGCCCGGCCGCGAGCACGCCCATGCCCAGCACGAACATGCCCGGCAAGAGCAACGGCGCTGGCGCGTCGCTCCACTCGCCGGTGTCACGCTTGAGGGGATGGCGCAGCGCAGTTAACAGCGCGCCCAGCGGCAGCAAGATCGCACCCATCGCGAAGGCGGCCGCGATGCCTTTGTGCCCTGCACCGGAGGGGATTCGAGACATCACGATGAGCGCGATCACTGCCAGCACGCCGCCGCCGGTGGCCGCCATGACCGCGGCGCGCCCCCAGCCGGGATCTCGCGCGCGGTTGCCCACGATGCCCAGAATGGCGGCCACCACGGCCACCCCGCCGCAGCCCAGCGACAGGTACCACGCCATTTGCTTGACCGCTACCGGATCCACAGAACCCTCCTAGAGCCGTTGCCTCGCCCTTCCTCGGATCGTTCTTGACATCCTGTCTTCGGGGGCGTACCCTTTGGTCGCAATGCGCGAGGAGGCGATTTCAATTTTTCGTGCCGCGCTCGAGGCCGTTCGGCCGGAGCCCGCGGTGCGCCGCCACCTTCGCCTCGAGGGGAGCCGCCTGCGCGTGGGCGCCCGGAGGTTCGATCTGCGCGCCTTCGATCGGGTGCGGATTTTCGGCGCCGGTAAAGCGTTTGCCGCGATGGCCCAGGCGGCCGAGGAGGTGCTCGGCGAGCGGATTTGTGACGGCTTCGGGATCACCAGCGACGGGGGATCCCGTCCAACGCGGCGGGTGGAAATCGCCGAGGCCCGACATCCGCTTCTGGATGAGCGCGGGCTTGCCGCGACCGCGCGCTTATTGGACCTGATGGGCGACGGCGGCCCGCGCGACCTCGTTCTCTTCTTGTTGTCCGGAGGCGCGTCCGCGCTCATGGAGTCGCTGCCCGAGGGGATATCCCTGGAAGACTTGCGCGCCGTGAACCGCGGCCTGCTGGCCTGCGGCGCGCCCATCGCCGAGGTGAACGCCGTGCGCAAGCAGCTTTCCCGCGTGAAGGGTGGGCGGATGGCGGCGGCGCTGCGCGGGGCCACCTGTGCCGTGCTGGTGCTGTCCGACGTGCTGGGCAGTCCGCTGGATCAGATCGGGTCGGGGCCCTTTGCCCTTGATCGCAGCGGAGGCGCGCTTGACATTCTGCGGCGCTACGACATCCCCGTGGCCGAAAACATTCGCGCGCACCTGGAAGCCGCGCGCCCGGTGGAGCCGCCCGAAGTGTACCACTGCATCGTGGGCGACAATCGCGCCATGGTGGACGCCGCCGTGGCGGCTTCGCGCGGGCGCCGCACCCTGGTCTTGAGCGATCGGCTGGTCGGCGAGGCCGCCGAGGTGGGACGCCTCCTGGCCGCGTGCGCGCTGGATTTTCCGCCCGGCCTGTGCGTGGTGGGCAGCGGCGAGACGACGGTGACCGTGCGCGGCCAGGGACGCGGGGGGCGCAACCAGGAGATGGCGCTTGCCTTCGCCGCGGAAATCGCCGGGCGGCCGCGGCTGGTCTTACTGTGCGGTGCCAGCGACGGCGTGGACGGTCCCACGGATGCGGCCGGCGCGGTGGTGGACGGCAGCACCGTAGAACGCGGAACACGCGCCGGCCAGGACGTTCGGCGCGCGCTCGAGGAAAATGACTCCTACGGGTTTCTCAAAGCAAGCGGGGATCTGTTGTTGACCGGCCCGACCCACACCAACGTCAACGACCTGTACGTGCTTATTTCTTGAAGTAGTCCACGTTTTTCGCGTAGAACGCCGACCACTTCTCGGGCAGGTCTTCCTCGGCGAAAATCGCTTCCACGGGGCACTCGGACACGCAGGCACCGCAATCGATGCACTCGTCCGGGTCGATATAGAGCTGGTCCGCTTCGGCGAAGCCAGGCTCGTCCTTCATCGGGTGGATGCACTCAACGGGGCACACGTCCACGCAAGCCGTGTCCTTGGTACCGATACAGGGCTCGGCGATGATGTGCGTCATGGGTGGGGGCCTCCTTAAT
>VGFD01000102.1 GCA_016868975.1 Armatimonadota bacterium
CCCATGATGATGATGCAGATGATGCAGCAGCAGCAGATGATGAACGGCATGATGATGGGCCACATGATGGGCCACCACGGCGGCATGGGCTGCGGGAACAACATGGGCAACGCCATGATGGGCATGGGCGTGGGCATGGGGGTCGGCATGATGCTGGGCGGAATGATGTCGCACAACCACTGCCGAATGGCTGCATGACCTTATCGTGAGGAATGCTCACCATCGATACCTCGTATCTTGTCCCTCCCCTCGATGACGCGCGGGCGGCCGCCGCTGCCCCCGCCTCCCTCCCCGCTTTTCGGGCCCGGCTGAGCGCGGCGCGCGACGCCTTCGTGGCGGCCAGCGGCGCCATGCCCTGGGGGGAAATGAAAGATCCCACGCTGGCGCTCTACGACAGCAGCCTGCTGGCGCTGGAGCGCGTTCTGCAGGCCGACGCGCCGTTCCGCGGCCCGGCGGCGGATCAGTTTCTCGCCGAATACGAGCGGCTGCAACAGGCGGCGCTCACCTGCTTCGGGCGCGCCTCGCTGGAGGGTCCCTCCGCCTATCCGGTGGCCAACGCGCTGATGCACGCCACCCGCGCCGTCCGGGCCGGACACATTTCCCGCGAGGACTTTGGGCGCATCGTCAGCGCCGCCCGCATGGAGTTCGAGGCCGGCGCGGCCTCCGTCCGCCAGGCGCAGGGTGAGCCCGCGGAGGCGATCGTGGCCATGGACGCGGCCCTGCGACAGTGCGCGGAAGTTCTCACGCGGCTGGAGCGCGCGGAGCCTTCCGCGATGGACGGGTGCCTGGAGGATTTCGAAGCCGCCCAGGCCGCGCTGGCCGACGCGATGCTGCTGCACCGCAAGCTGAAAATGGAGTCCGGCCCCACCTCCTCCCCGGTGGTGAACGTGTTCGTGATGGCCGCGGACGGCGTGAAGACGGGGGCGTTTCCGGCCGCGATGTTCGAGCAGAACCTGGACGGTCTGGCCAACCACGTGGCCCAGATGCAACGGGAATTGGAGCAGGCGCGCTCGTCGGCGAGCCTGGAGGCGGCAGTCCCGCTGCTGGAGGCCACCGTGGCCAACCACGCGCAGGCGCTGGCCGAATATCGCCGCTACTTTTCCGAGAATGACCCCGGCGCGCTGGACGCCGCCAACGCGCTGCTCATCGAGGCCGCCGCCTGGCAGGAGCAGGCGCGGCAGGCGCTCAGCGTGGGCGGCGACCTGTCCCTGTGCCCGCGCTGCGGGGGATTGTGCGAGGGCGGCGCGCCGGTCTGCAAATCGTGCGCTCAGCCGCTGCCCGGCAATCCCGAGTGCGACCTGCCCATGACCGACCACGTGCGCCGCGTCGTGGACGACGTAAATCGCGTGCTCAACGGCGCCATTTCCGTCGAGGACTTCGAGGCCACGCTGGGGTGGATGGACTCGGTGGCGGTGAGCACACAAGCCCAGCTGCGCAACGCCGGGAGCATCGACCCGGCCGCGTTCGTGGAGCCCGACGAACAGGAGCAGGCAATCATGGTCTCCGGGCTCGTCGAGGAGACCAAGCAGATGCTGGCCGACGCCATCGGCGCGGTGCGCGCGTCCCTGGGCCAGATGCGGGGATACGTCGCGGGCCGCGACCCGCAGCACCTGTCTGTCGGGCTGCGGATGTTCTGGAGCGCGTGCAAGGACGTCCGCCAGGCCGAGCAGGTGGCGCGCATGTCGGCGGCCCGGCTGGCGCCCACGCAGCTTGAGGTGGCGCCCATGCCGGTGGACGACGACGAGACGCCAGTCGACGTCAGAGACTGCTGATTTCAGGCTTCTTCCATTCCCCTCGATCGACCCGAAGTCGTTGACGAAAATCCTCTCAAAGCACTTCGGCGAAGTAAAGCGCGTCGGCGGCACCTCGAGCGCCCCGCTGTTCGAAGCCCGCTACCCGCTGGAGAAGCACACGGTCAAGGCGTAGCGGCCTGGATCATCTCTCCACCACGCAGGTGTGCGCGCTGATGTCACTTGAGCCTGGACAGAATGCGCACAAAGTGGTACAGTGTACGTACCGAGTACGTACACTGTCGGGATGGTTTCATGAGCAGAACAAAAGACGAGCGCATCACCATGCGCGTGAGCCAGCATCAGAAAGAAGTTTTGATGCGCGCGGCCACGGTGCGAAAGACCAGCGTCACCAACTTTCTTCTGGAGCACGGCTACCAGGCGGCTCAAGAAGTCCTTGCCGAAGAGCCTGTATACCTGCTGGGTAACAAAGCCTGGGATAAGTTCTGCGAAGCACTGGACAAGCCCGCGCGGCGGTTACCCGCGCTGCGCAAATTGCTGACCGAGTCTTCTGTTCTGGATGGCTGAGTCGGCCCTACGGGGCCCGGTCCCCATTGGAAAAGATCATCAACTTGGGGCTTTTGACTGCGGACCCCCACCTCTCAACGAATGGTTGCAACGGTATGCGCGGCAGAACGAGACGAAACGCGGCAGTAGAACCTATGTCGCTCTGCGAGATAATCGCGTCGTGGGTTACTATACCATTTGCATGGCGGAAGTCGGACATGACGCAGCCCCTCAACGAGTGCGCAAGGGTCTCGGCAGATATCCCATCCCGGTGGTCTTGCTGGCCCGACTTGCAGTCGATCGGACCGAGCAGAGTAAGGGGCTGGGCCGAGCACTGCTCAAGCACGCGCTTCTTCAAGCCATCAGCGCATCGGAAGTCGTGGGCTGCCGTGCCCTGCTCATTCACGCGAAAGATGAAGCCGCGCGAGATTATTATCGTCAGTTCGGATTCGAGTCGTCACCGACAAACGACCTGCATCTGATGTTGAGCCTGCACGAGGCGGCGGAAAATTTCCGCTGAAGTCGGCCGGGGCTCGACCTGGCGACGCTGGACAGAGGCGTTCGTGGATGAGCGCCACGCACTCTACTTCCCGCGAGGCATCTCCACGTTCTTGGTGACCGCCGTCTTGCCGGGCAGATCCAGCGCCGGGTTGCGGTCGAAGAACCCCACCGGGACCAGCTTGAAGCCGACCTGCGCGGTGGGCATGATTGGCCACTCCTCGGGACGCGGAATGTGCGTGCAGCCCATGGTGTACCACACCACGAGATCTTTATTTTCCAGCGACTCGTTGTCCGCCGCGTAGCGCGGCAGGCCGTCCCCGCCCGCACTCTGGTTGGGATAGTCGCCGGCCGCGTACATCTCCGTCGGCTTGTACGCGGTTCCCCACAGGTGATTCTCCACGAAGCCGGCCCGCCGCCGCGCCATGTTCTCCGGCGCCGCGAAGGGCACGGTATTCTCGCCCGGCAGCAGCGCGTAGCCGGTCGGCATGCCGAGCCGGTTGGTCTGGTTGGGATTGACCACGATCCATTTCCGCGCGCTGCCCATGTTCATCTTGCGCTGGGCTTCCTGCTCGGTTTTCAGCGTCGTCTCGTCCATGCGGAACGCGTTGCCGGTCGGATTGTCCGGCCCCAGCGGAATCGACGAGGTATTCATTTCCAGCAGTGAATTTTCGCGGCCGTCGACGTCCATGTCGATGCGGAAATTGAAGAAGTGCTGGTGATGGGTCGCGGAAACGCCCTGGTCCACGAGGTGGCCGTGGTGCAGCCCGCCGTGATGTGCGACGTGGGCGTCCTCGCCCTTGGCCAGCATCAAGCCGTTCAGGTCGGCCTTCACTTCCATCGAGCCGTCCTGCTTGAAGACGTAATTGAGCATGTAGTCGTAATTTCCGACCGCCGTGCTGAACGCCACCACCAGGTCGCGGCCGCGGCGCGACTCGCCGGTGCTCATGTTGTTGTCATAGTGTTTCCAGATCACGCCTCCGTCGCGCTCGTATACCGCGATGGCGCGCGGGATGGTGTACGGCTTGCCCTCGTTGTCGGCAAACGTGGCATCGAAAAAGCGCGCGTGGGCCGGCACGTCCACCCCCGGCTGCAGCGGCGACGCGCGGCGGCCGAAGCCGTACTCGCCCACGTCGAACGCGCTGCGCCACTGCCAGTTGGGATCCGGATCACCGTAAGGGACGGCCATCTCGGAGAGCGACATGCGCTCCAGCACCGAGCGGCGCACGCCGCGATCCTCGTAGCCGACCTTGTGCAGCACCGGGCCCTCGCGCGGCGCCAGCGAAAAATGGAAATCCCAGTTCTGCCACTTGACGTGCTGGCCGTTTACCTCGAAGGACGCGCCCTCCGGAAACGACGTGACCAGCGGCTTCGGCGCCTGCCGCAGCGGGCCAACCGAATTTTCGTCGTAGCCGCCCACGACCTGGGAAATCGGGCGAATTCCCCGATCGACTACTTCGACGACGCGGCCGGCCGTGACGTCCACCGTGCCCAGCATGCCTTCAATGGGCCGCGCGTATGGATAAATCGTGTCGCCCTTGTAGAAGGCCAGGGTTTTCACGAGGCGATGTCCGGCCAGCGACGGGTCCGAGGAAGGGCCCTGCGCCCAGGTGTCCACGTACACTTTGGAGGCATCGGTGATGCCGCGCTTGCGGAGCGCTTCCTGCCAGCGCGGATCCTTCGCGATCAGGTCCTCGGCGATCCCGTAATCCTTCGAGCCGACGGCCGGCTGGGCGCCGGGGACTTCCTTCCACGAGGTGACCTGGCCGGCCCGCACGTCCACGATCCCCTCGTAGGTCTTGCCCGCCGCCTGGTCGTGCACCACCACGACCGCCTCGCGGCCCGGCACTTCGTCCTTGCCTGGCTCGCGCAGGGTGAGCGTCGAAAACACGCCGTCCGCGGGGTATCCCTCGTAGCCGCGCACGGTCTCCGCGACGCGGGTTATTTCTCCGCTCGAGAGCGGGTCCAGGAAGTGCGGCTGCGACACGGTCTGGGAAATGCTGTCCGGCGCCGGGGGCGGCGTGCGGCTGCAGCCCACCATCCCCATCAGCCCGGAGACAGCCATGGCGGCGAACATCCCCGCTTTGGCGGCGCGGCGGCCCAGCGACTCGGCGGGCGGCGCCTCACAGACGTCCTCCAACGGCGCCGGGGCCGCGGCGGACACGGTGACGTGATCTTCGACCTGGTAAGGACTCGCGATGCGAAACGGCGTGCGCGCGTTCGGAACGTGCGCCGCAACAGGTGTGATGTTCATGACGCCCCTCGTTTTCTCGTAGGGGCTTATCCTATAACAGGAGGCGAGTGGGGTGATTAACCGCGTGTAAACAAATCGCTTACTGGTGCTTCTTCAATTGCTTGAGCGTCCCGAGCAGGTTTGAAGTCCTTGCTGTAAATGAAGTTGTCGATGCGCCATGCCCCGTTGGTCCTGCCCAGCGACACCTCGAGGCCGTGGGTCCCTTTCGTGCGCTCGTAAGTGAGGAAGACCGGAACCCGCGCGCGATCCCCGTTGACCTTCGCAGGCGCCACCCAGCAGGTTTTCGCGTTGACCTGCGCGTTGACGAAGGGGTCGAAATCGAGGAAGGCCCCCTGGTCGGGCTCCATGTTGAATGCCGCTTGCAGTTGTTTGTAGAGGGACGGCTCGAGCAGAGGCCGCGCCTGGGCCAGCGATTGGCGGTAGTCGTTGCTTGCCGCCCAGTACCACGCATAGAACTGCCTGACCACCGTCTGGGGCCCGGCGGCGAGCGCGGCTCGCGAGAACGAGGACTTTGAGACGCATGCCGGGCTGCTTCGCGCTGCTCGATTTCAGATCCCTTTCAAGTGGATGTCGTATCGTGTAATGTGGAGGTTTCGGCGTGTCCATGCCGACCCATGACTTGATGAATTCACTGCAGCCAATCCGCCACCAGGTAATTTCCCCGTACGTCCCCGCCGACGCGCCGAAAACCCACTCGGCCGATCCGACGGACGTCTCGGAACTGAGCGCGCCCGCGCCAGAAGAAAGCGCCCAGCGCCGCGGCTGGGGACGCATCGCGCTGGCCGCCTCGCTCGCCGCGGTAGGCGTCATCGGACTGGCGGGGTGCTCGTCCGGCCCGCCGCCCCCGCCGCCGGTCTGCACGGCCGTGGCCGCATCCTCGACGAATCAAGCGGCCGCCGCGCTGGAAGCGCAGAGCAGCCAGGACGTGCTGCAGTTTCATATCATCCCCGAGGGCACGCCGCGCATCGACATCGTGCGGCAGACCGAGACCGAGCGCGACTCCGACGGCGATACCCGCGAGGAGGACGTCGCCTACGCCCAGACCGGCGTGTACCTGGGCGGCGGCCTGTTTCACGACGCGCACGGCAACCTTTCTTTGATTCCCTCGATGGCCTTCGAGGATTTCCACCCGAGCGGCGCCAGCACCACCTGCGTGGACGGCCCCTGGGGCAACGACTACCGCACCTACCCGGCGGGGGACGGCGTCCTCATCGACGGCCCCTGGAAGGCCGACCAGCACGTGACTCGCGAGGGCGACGTGGTGCGCGTGGACGGGCCCTGGAGCGCCGACCACACCTTCATCAAGAGCGGCGACACCGTCCGCTGGGACGGGCCGTGGGGCCACGACTACACGTTCACCCGCAGCGGAAGCACGATTCACTCCGACGGCCCCTGGGGCGACGACTACACCGTCCGCATCGGCGGGCGCAGCACCACGGTGGACGCTCCCTGGAACAACGACACGACCATCACGCGCGAGGGAAACCAGATCCGTGTGGACGGCCCCTGGGGCCGCGACTATACGATTTCGCGCGAGGGCAACATGGTGCGCATCGACGGCCCTCTTGGCGCCGACTACACCATCACGCGCGACGGCAACGTGATGCACGTCGACGGTCCCTGGGGCCGCGACTACCGCATCGAGTACACGCCACGTTGAAGTTCGCGCTGACCCTGAAACCGGTTGCCCCCCTTGGGCGACTGCTGCGGATGGCCCGCTGGGCGGAGCAGATCGGCTTCGAATCGCTCTGGCTGTACGACGTGCCGCTGGCGTGGATGGATCCGCTGCCGCTGCTGGCCGCGATCGCCGCGCACACCTCCCGCCTGCGGCTCGGCGTGTGCGTGGCCAATCCGGTCACGCGCGCGCCGCTGGAAATGGCCCTCGCCAGCCACACGCTGCACGCCATGTCCGGAGGACGCTTCGAGCTCGGGTTGTCCCGCGGGGACGGCGCCGCGCGCTGGCTCGCCCGCCAGCCCGCCACGCTGGACGAGGTGCGCGACGCCATTCACACGCTGCGGACCAGCGCGCCGTCGTGGTCCATCGGACCGCCGGCCGTCTGGCTGGGAACGTACGGTCCGCGCGGGCTCGCGCTTGCTGGAGAGGCCGCCGACGGCGTGATCCTGCAGTTCGCCGACCGGGAGTTGACCGCGTGGGCGAGAGCCTGTACCGGGCCGGAGGTTCGCGCCATGGCCGCCGCCGCGGTCGCGCTTGACGTCGACAAAGCGCGCGCCCGTCAGCGGGTCCGCTGGTTCGTGCGGATGATTTCCGAGGACCTCGCGCGGATCGTGCCCCGCGTCGCGTCGCTTCCAGCCGAATTGCAGGAGTGGGCCGCCGCGTGGAAATCCGCCGACGCGCCGCGGCGCGACATGCTGTGCGACCGCATGGCGGATCGCTTCGCGCTGGTGGGCCCCGCGAGCGCATGCCGCAAGCGCCTTGCCGCGCTGGAGGCGGCCGGCGTCGAGTGCTTCAACTATTTTGTGCTCGACGACGACGACGACGTGGTCATGGCGACCGGGCATATGTTGCTGGATTGTTAACATCCTGGTAACTTTTTGTTTACAAGTCAATATATTATTCATCCTTAACAAATAGACCGGGCGTCCGGGGGTGGGACGACATGCTCACGAGGTGTGAGTCGGAGCGGTCTGAGACCGGCTTCATGGGGAGGACATCGAGATGGCTTTGCGATCGAGGCAAGGCGACATGACGGACTGGAAGTGATCGTCGCGGCCGTTGCGAAAGCCGTGCGGATTCTTGAGAGGCTGCGTCCCGCAAAGTGGAACGTCGCGCACAAAGCGCTTCGGGAAGGGCCGCATGGACGAGGTGGCGCGCCTGGTGCGCAATGCGCCGCACCTGCTGGAGGCGCCCGATCATCACGGCTGGATGTTGATCCATCATGCGAGCCACTTGCGGCAGCCACGTGCCGTTGAAACTCTCTTGTCCCTGGGCTCGAGCCCCAATTTGCTGAGCGCGGCCGGCGTTAGCCCGCTGCAGATTTCCATGGCGTCCCGAGATCTGGGCTCCGTGGCGGTGCTGCTGGCGGCCGGCGCCGACGTCCACGAGCGGCTCGACGACCGCGGCCAGACGCCCCTGCACGTGGCCGTGGTGCGCCGCGACCCGGCCATGGTGGCGCTGTTGCTGCGTCACGGCGCGGACGCCCACAAGATGGATTTCCGCTATGCCACGCCCTGGGGAATTGCCGCCAAAAGCGAGTGCGCGTCGATTTTCGACATGCTCGACGCCGTGCCCACGCCCCAGGAATTGGAAATTGCCCGCCACGTCCCGTCCGCGGTGCGCGACGAGGGCCGGGTGCCCAGGCCCACCGCGGTGACACGCCAGTTGTTCGGCCTGCCCGAGGTCTGCCTGATCCGCGCGGTGGAGCGCGGGGATCGGGAGCGCGTGCACGAGCTTCTCAGCGGATCCGCCACCGTGAAGACGCGCGACGAGAACCAGCGCCCGCTGCTGCTGGTGGCCGCCGCGGCCGGCGACGTGGAAGTGGCCCGCATGCTCCTCGAGCACGGCGCGGACATCCACGCCGCCAACAAGGAAACCCACCAGACCGCGCTGCACGCGGCGGCGGCCAGCGGCCACGACGCGATGCTGCGCCTGCTCCTCTCCTACGGCGCGGTCCGCGAGGCCCGCGACTGCAACGGCCGCACGCCGCTCCACCTTGCCGCCCAGGCCGGCCACGTGCTGGCGGTGTCGGCGCTGCTCAGCGCCACCTGCTACGTGGACGCGCTGGACGCGGACGGCCGCACGCCGCTGCACCTCGCCGCCTGCCTGCGCGGGCGCGGCGATCGGGTGTCGATGTGCGCGCTGCTGCTGGGGCGCGGCGCCTCCTGGGACATCCGCGACAAGGCCGGCACGGCGGTGCACGACCTCGCGGCGGCATGCCCGCAGACGCTGGAAATGCTGCCTCCGCTGCGTAAGGAGTCGCCGGCCCAGCCCTCGGGCGATCCGTATTGTCGAATCAACGTGCACCTGCGCATCCAGGAGCGGCCGGATACTCTGCTGGCGCCAGTGTGATTCGGATCTGCGGCCCGGCCGATTTTCCCGTCCTGAAGAGAATGGTCGGGGATCTGCACGAGACGGTGCGCGGCTTCGATGCGTCGCTGCCATCGGCCGAGCAGATCCTCGATGCGTATTTTGCGTATTTATGGTCGCGCTGCGAGGAAACGCGCGGCGGGTTCTACCTTGCGGAAGCGGACGGCGCGCCGGCCGGATATCTCTGCCTGTTCGCGCGCGTCGTTCCAAGCGAGCCAGATCAGGTGGAGCCGCACGCGTTCGTGTCGGATCTGTACGTGGCCCCGGAATTCCATCGCCGCGGCATCGGCGATGCACTGATAAGGGTGGCCGAGGAGGCGGCGCGCGCCCAGGGGGTGGCGCGCCTCGAGCTCTCGGTGCTGGCCCGCAATGCGCCGGCGCTGCAATTCTACCGCAAGCTGGGATTCGCGGAGCGGGCGGTGATCATGTCGAAGCCGCTTTCATGATTCTTTGAGGGCCGCGCGTTATCGTGTATGCGTATGAACACGATCTCCGCGCTCACCACGACACCCGCCACAGCGACGCCGTCCGCCGCGGCTCAGGCGCCCGTTCCCCAGGACGCGGTCGTCGGCACCACACCCACTTCGTCGGAGGTCTCGCAGGCCGCTATTCGCGAGTTGTTCCGCTCGCAGGGCCCCTCCGAAGGACACGTCCTGTGGCGCGCAAAGGTGGACGAGGGAACGAAGGCGCCGGCCGCGGTGGGGCCCGACGGGGCGTTGTACGTCGTCACCGACAGGGGCGTCACGTCGCTCAACAAGGACGGCTCGCAGCGCTGGAAGACCGCCCTCAAAGGATTGCAGGGCTACGCTTCGCCAGTGTTCACCCCGGACGGCAACATCCTCGTGACCGGCGGATACAAGTGCCCGGGCCTGAACGCCCTGGGCCCCGGTGGAAACATCCTGTGGCAGCGCCCGCTGGGAACCGCGCAGGTTCCGCCGGTGTTCGCGCCCGACGGCAGCATTTATTTCGGCGATTACGACGGCATCGTCTATCATCTGGACGCGTCCGGCAATGAAACCTGGCGCCATGACGTCGGCAGCCACGTCAACGGGGAAATTGGCGTGGGCCAGGACGGCACGGTCTACGCCATCGGGGACCCCGGCCTGCTGCACGCCATCGATAAAGACGGCAAGCCGCGCTGGACGAAGTTCAAGGATCGCGCGATGGGAGACAGCGTGCAGACCGGGGCCGGCGTGCGGGTCACTCCCGAGGGCGAGCTCTTGATGGTGAACTGGAACAGCCACCTGCGCTGCATGGGACCGAACGGGAAAACCCGCTGGCAGTACGGCGCGTTCACCGAGAAGCGGCTTGATGAGATTCCCCGCAAGGATCGCAGGGACGCCGTGCAAGCCGGCAATACCGGCATGGGGAGCACGCCGGTGCTTTCCCCGGACGGAAAAACCATTTACGTGGGCGGCATGGACGGGCGACTGCACGCCGTCGATCGCGAGGGCCACAAGCAGTGGGTCGCTGAGGTCGGCGACGACATGGGCGACCACAGCGTTCAGGTGGCGGCCGACGGCACCATCTACACGGTGTCCGAACACGAGGGCAGCGTCCACGCGGTGTCGCCCGAGGGGCAGATCCTGTGGGCCTACAAAGCGGACAAGCCGCAGAATTACGCTTACATCGCCACGTCGGGCGACGAAGTGTACCTCACGATGCACAACGGCGACGTCTTCGCACTGAGCAGCAAGGCGCTCCAACAGCGCGTCGAGGAGGCCAGCCGCAACCCGGACGCCCCGCCGCCGAAGCTGGTGGTGGGCGAGGGGCACATCATCATCAACGGGATCAAGGTGCCGAAGCGCCAGTAATCCAGCGTATTATTCCGGCGACGGTCACGCCAGGGTTCTGCAGGAACCACTCGTGACTGGCATTTTTCTCGATGCGCAGTTGCGTTTTCACGCCGAGCTTTCGAAGACGATCGGCCAGGCGCTCGGATTGGGTGGTGGGCACGCCCTCGTCGCGCGCCCCGTGCCAGAGGAGCACCGGCGGGGTTTCTTTCACGGCAATGAGCGTGGGTGATGCGGCCCGGTATTTCTCGGGAGCAGCGCTGGGGAGGCCGCCGATAAAGGCCGGAACAAACTCGTATTGCGTCTGCGTGTAGTAGCCGGCCAGCTCGTAAATTCCGGCGAGGCCAAAGGCGCGCTGCACCTTCGGGGATTCCTTCGGCGTGGTGGCGACCATCAACGCGAGGTGGGCACCCGCGGAGTGGCCACCCACCGTGACCTCCGTGACTTTGACATTCTTGACGAGCCAGCGGATGGCCGCGCGCACGTCGTCCACGGCGGCGGGAAAGGTGTGGCGCGGGGCCAGCCGGTAGTCGACGGTCGCGGCCACGAAGCCTTCTGAGGCGAGCAGGCGGGCATGCTCGTGAAACGCCTGGCGGCTTCCGCCCCACCACGCGCCTCCGTGGAGCAGGACGACCAGTGGGCGTGGATTGTCCGACGTGCGAAACAGGTCGAGCTTCTGCTCGGGATCGGCGCCGTAAGAAACCGTGGTCATGCGCACCTCCCCCGCGGCGCAGCCGGCGATGCAGAGCAGCCAGAGGGCCAGGGTGAGAATACACTGGCAACGAAAGGCCATCTGGCAAGCGTTCCAGTTGGCGCGCTCAAACCCCTGGCGTGAAAGGAATCATGGAGGCGTCTTTTCTGGCTCTGCTGGTCGGCGGCTTCCTGGGCGGCGCGATGAATTCGGTGGCCGGCGGCGGCACCTTGATCACGTTTCCGCTGCTGCTCTGGGTGGGGCTTGACCCGAAAACGGCCAACGCGAGCAACATGGTGGCCCACTGGCCGGGCGCCGTGGGCGCCGCCTGGGGATATCGCCACGACCTCGCGGCCGGGCGCCTCCCGCTGCTGCCGCTGAGCGCGGTGAGCGTCCTGGGCGCCTGCCTGGGCGCAATGCTCCTCCTGTGGACGCCGCCCACGACGTTCGCGCGGCTGGTGCCGTTCTTGATCTGGTTTGCGACCGCGCTGTTCATCGGCCAGGAATTTCGCAAGGGCGAAAGAGAGACGGCGCGCCTCGGCCGGCCGGTGATTCTTTGCGCGCAATTTTTCATCTCGATTTACGGCGGATATTTCGGTGCGGGGGTCAGCATTGTCATGCTGGCCGCTCTGCAACTGGCGGGAGTCCGCGACATCAACCTGGCGAACGGGGCGAAGAATTTTCTGAACGTGTCCATCAATCTCGTGGCCGCGGCGGCCTTCGCGTCGGCCGGGCTGGTCCGCTGGCCGGAGGCGCTGGCGCTGGGCGCGGCCGCAACGTTGGGCGGCTATGCCTCGGCGGTGGCGGCCAAACGCTTGCAGCGCCACCACGTGCGGCGGGTGATCATCGCTATCGGGCTGGCGGTGGGTCTGGCCACGTTTCTGCAGAACTGGGGATAGCCCCGGAGCGCGCCGATCTCAACGGAGGTCACCGCAACCATGAAACCGGTTGCAAGCTACAGCGTGCTTGCCACCGCGCCCGATGCACCCTGCGGGACCAGCGCGCGCTCGGGGGCCGCGTCGAGCGAGGCGGGCTTGCGGCGGGGGACCTGGACGCCGCCGATGGTGACCGTCTCGTCTTCGACCTTCACCGTGCCGTCGCCCGGGACCGGGGGATTGTTGGCCGCGTCCGCCATCTTGATGACCTGCAATTTGCCCTCGGC
>VGFD01000103.1 GCA_016868975.1 Armatimonadota bacterium
TCAGGGAATTGACCACCTCGGTGAACAGCTTTTGAAAGGCGCCGGCGCCGGTGGGACGGAGCCGGGCGAGCACCTTCTCCTCGGGCTCGCCGCGGCGGAACGGGCGTCCGGCCCGCTCGTGCTGGAGGTAGTGGCGGTAGGTGTCGAGCGCCCTGTCGGCCATGACCTTCTCGGCGACGTCGTCCTCCAGCTCCAGCCATTCCAGGTCAAAGAACATCAGGTGGGTGTGCAGCTCGGTGAGCCGCTTCTCGACGCGGGTCTGGAGGTCTTGCAGCACCGGGTCCTGGGTGTTCTCGGAGAACTTCAGGCTGGCATAGGCGCCAATCTTGCCGGCCGCGCTGTAGATGCCCTCGATCTCCTTCAGTCCGTCGCGCAGGTGTGCGGCGGCGGGGCCGCCCTTCACGTCGATGGTGCCGCGGAACTTCTCCTCAAAAGCCTTCGCGCGATCCAACGCCTTGTCGATGGCCTGCTCGATTCGCGGATCGTCGGGCGCGCCAAACAGCTCCGACAGATCCCATCTCCCGGTCGCGACGTCTTCCTTCTCGGTCACAATAGCCATGCAAAGCCTCCAAGCCCGCTTGAGAGCGCGACGTTTCGGCCCATGGCCCAGAAGGCCCTGCTGCGGCGACCGCGGCTCGGAGAAGGAGTGGGGAAGAATGGTAAAGAACACCATTCTTTACCAGGAGTGTGGAGGCGCCGCCGTGCCCGTTGTCAAGCTC
The DNA here is from genome assembly GCA_016868975.1 of Armatimonadota bacterium. Classification (GTDB taxonomy): domain Bacteria; phylum Vulcanimicrobiota; class Xenobia; order RGZZ01; family RGZZ01; genus VGFD01. The sequence goes on from VGFD01000103.1 coordinate 720, forward strand.
AACATTTCAATGGATGCCGAAGTCGTGCATCACATCAAAGAACGCGCTCGAGAGGAAGGCAAGACCATGAGTGGCTACCTGACTGACCTGGTCAAGGCCGATCGTTGTAAGCGCTTGGACGAGCTGGCCGACGAGGGGTACCGCTTGCTCGCTGACGAGATGAGCGCGTTTGCCGAGGCCGTCTTGCCAATTGCAATGGAGACGCTGCCTCCCTGGGATCCGGAAGAAGTGGAGACTCACGCGCGTGTCCGTAAAGCCAAAGCGCGGTGATGTCTATTGGGTAGACTATGACTGGGCCCGGGGGAGTGAGCAGCGCGGCCTGAGGCCGTCGTTGATTGTCCAGAACGACCGGGGCAACAAGTCCGCGCGGACGACAGTGGTTGCGATTATCAGCAGCGCACCGCTGCCGCAGAAATTTCCCTTTACGGTGCCGTTGTCTGCGGGTGAAGCCCAACTCCCACGCGCGGGACACGTGAACTGCGCCCATTTGCATACGGTTGATCTGTCGCGACTAGGCGACTATATTGGCGCGCTTTCTACTGAGCGAATGCAGCAAGTCGCTGAGGCATTGCACTACGAGCTGGCTATTTCTTAGTGGTCCGCGCCCGGGGCTCCATTTCATGATCAGACTTGCGCCGCGGACCACTAGGCTTCCTCGCGCCCTCCCGAAGCCTCGCGGCCAGCGGACATCACCGACTTCCACAGGTACACGCAGAGCATGGCAAACAGGCCGCAGGTGACAATGTTGCTGAGGTCCTCCCGGCCCACGAACCAGGCGTCGCCCTGGCCCCAGATGAGAAGGCTTGGGTTCCAAAGTGAAGGGTTCGTGAGCAGGGCCGGAATGGTCATGGACAGCTTCTGCGCCAAGAATTGCAAGAATTCCGGAATCAACATCATCAGCCCCAGCCCCACACCGACCAGGGCGTCGCCGGCCACCATCCCCGAGGCGGCCAGCAGGCCCTTGTCGTTGGCCGCCTTGTGCGCAATCTTTGGGAGCAACGACATGGTGCCCCAGTGGATGAGGCCGCCGAACACGATCGTCGTGGACAGGCTCAGCGGCAGGTAGAGCCCGATGGCGAAGGGCAGCGAGCCGATGCCCATCATCTCGACGCAGAGCGCAATCCCCATGCCCGTGATCACCAGCAGCCAGGGGAGCTGGCCTTCCATGATGCCCCGCGTCAGCAGAAACATGAGGTTCGCCTGGGGCGCTTTGAACTCGCCGGCCACCACGCCCGGCGAAAAGCTCTGCACGATGAGCGCCACCGTGAGCGACGAGACGACCACCGCGATCAACTGGGTGATCTGCACCCAGCGCGGCGTGGCGCCCACCAGGAACCCGATTTTCAAATCCTGGGAGATGTCGCCGCCCATCGAGATGGCGATGCACACCAGCGACGCGATCACCAGCGCGGCCGCCATGCCGGCCGAGCCGCCCCAACCGAACGCTTTCAAAATCAAGCATGTCGCGAGCAGCGCGCCGATAGTCATCCCGGAGAGTGGCATCGAAGTCGAGCCGACGATACCCACGATTCTCGACGACACGGTCACGAAGAAAAAGGCGAACACCACGGCGAGGAACCCGCCAAGAAATCCGCTCGGGTTGACCGGCTTGAACACGCTGACGATCAAGAAAATTGCCGCCGCGCCGCCCAGGACCATGGGCAGCGGGATGTCCTGCATAGTGCGCTTCTTCTCCACCGGCGCGGCCGCGCCGCCGCTGGACATCTCGCCAAGGGCGCTGCGGAACGAGTCGATGATGATGGGCAGCGCCTTCACGAGGCTCACGATTCCGCCCATGGCCACCGCGCCCGCGCCGATGTAGCGGAGATAGAACTTGTAGATCTCGTTCGGCCCCAGCGTATTGAGAGCCGCAGTGGCAGGCGGGATGACCGTGTTCACGTACTGGCCGAAATAGGCCACCAGCGGAATGATCACAAACCAGCCGAGCGCGGCGCCGGCCAGCATGATGCCGCATGTGCGCAGTCCGATGATAAATCCGACCGCAAGCAGGGACGGCAGCATTTCAAAGCTCAAATAGGTGGGCAGGCCGATTTTCATGCCGTCCGCGCCGGCCTTCCACAATGGCCAGGAAACCTCGTAATTCCAGAGGCGCAGTCCGTCCATCAGGAAGCGGTACAGTCCAGAGATTCCCACCGCCGCAAAGACCGTGCGCGCCTGCTGTCCGCCCTCGTCGCCGGCCATCAGCACTTCGGCGCACGCCGTGCCTTCCGGATAGCGCAATCTCCCGTGCTCGCGCACGATCAAGTAGCGCCGCAGCGGAATCATGAAGAGAATGCCCATTATGCCGCCAAAGCAGGCGATGAAAAATGCCTTGTACCAGTTGGGGCTGAAGACGTCGGGCTGGCCGCTCTTCTGGAGGAAATCCTGCAGAATGTACAGTGCAGGGATGGTGAACACGGCGCCGGCGGCCAGCGACTCGCCTACTGAGGCCATGTTCTGGACGAGGTTGTTCTCCAGGATGGTGCCACGTTTCAGCAGGCCACGCAAAATGGCCATCGAGATGACAGCCGCGGGGATGGAAGCACTCACAGTCAGCCCGATTTTTAATCCCAGGTAGCCATCCGCGAGACCAAAAAAAACCGCCTGGAAGATTCCCAGCACGAGGACCTGAAAGGTGAACTCCGGGACCTTTTGCTCGGCCGGAACGTAGGGGACGTACTCGTCGCCAGACACGTCGCTGTCGGCGACGCGCAGCGTGAGGTCCTCCGCCTCAACGGCGGCGTGCTTGGCCTCGCCAGTGGCAAAGCTGGTCACTTCTTCAGGTGGCAAGGAAGACACGGGTAACCCCCAACAGCGTGATCGGCCGAAGTTCGATCTCACCCCCATGAATCCTCTCTGACTAAGTGGTTTGGTCGTGTCGCGCGACACGCCCGGGTCAGTTGATTGCCCGTAAGGCGACGCTACTTGTGTCGCGCGCCACTACGACCCTGGTCGGATTTCCATCCCTCCCGATGTCAGATTTGCATCTCCCGGCCGATGTGTCATGATAGTAGGAGTGGGACCGGGTTCATGACATGAGGAGTCCGCATGGAGAGTGCACCTGAGTTCAAGCGGGATGTCGACGAAGAAACGTCGCTGATGTCGGTCCCTAGCCCGAGTCGCTTCGTGATCCTGGTGGTAGACGACCACGCCTGGATCCGCAAGATCATTGCCCAGGCCCTGGCCGACGAGTACGTGATCCTCACCGCCGCCACCGGCAAAGAGGCGTTGCGTGTCCTGGACCGCATTAAGGTTGACATGATCCTGAGCGACCTAATCATGCCGGAGATGGGCGGCCTGCCCATGGGATACGAGGTGCGGCGCCGCTTTCCCGACCTTCCCATCGTGTTCATCTCGGGCCATCTCGACAGCGGAACCTTCGAGCAGGCACGCGCCCTCACCCCGTACTACGTCACCAAGCCGTTCGGCGTAGAGGACCTGCAGAACCAGGTAAAGGACCTGCTCCTGGAGTTGGGATTACAAAAGTAGGGGCCGGCACAGCCGGCGCCACCAGCCTTTTACGGCTCGCCGGGCGGCCTGTCTCCCCAGGCTTTCCGCCCGTCATCGAGACGGGCTCAGTAGGAGCAGGCCGGGACGAAAGAGAACCCTTCTGGCCCGGAGGTTTCACATGAACAGACGCTCCTTTTTCGCGCTCGCGGCGGCCGTTCTGGTGCCCGCCAGCCAGGCCGACGCACAACTCCTGCTTGTGACCGGCGAGTACTACGTGACCGAACTGCGGCCCAACAGGAACCAGATCGGCATCGCGCTCAGCAAGGGCGACGACACCCGCAACTGGGTCAACGTCAGGGGCGACACCAAGATCATCCGCCGCAAATGGACCGGCCACGCGTTCGTGGATCAGGCGCTGAACTCCGATCAGCTCTTTGCCGTGCTCCACCCGGGCATGAAGTTCAAGGTGAGCGGCGGCCGCGACTGGGACCAGACCATCGTCGCCAAGAAGATCTGGTTCTAGTCTTGACCCGGGTTACTTTCAGCGACGGCACCCAGAGCGAGGTGGCCCTCGGCACGCCGCTCCTAGACCTGCTTCCTTCCCGCAACGGCGTGCAGCCCATCGTGGGCGCCCTGGTGGATCGCGACGTATTGGGGCTCGATCGCGTCGTGCGCGGCGACTGCCGCGTGGAGTGGCTCACGCCCGGCAACCGCATGGGGATTCGTTTCATCCGCCGCAGCCTGTCCTTCATCCTGGCGGAAGCAGCGCGCGACCTGTTTCCGGAGGCCCGTCTTGTCATCCTCCACTCGCTGAGCAAGGGATTCTTCTGCGAGTTGCACCGCCCGCCGGAATCCATCCCGCCGGTGCTGCGCGTGCCGCGGATGGCCGGCAGCGGCGCCGGCTTGCTCAACGTGGTGGGTCCGGTGAGCCGCGAAGACGTCAGGCGCCTCGAGCAGCGCATGCGCGAGATCGTGGCCGAGGGACTGCCCTTCACGCGGGTCGAGATGCCGCGCGAAGAGGCCATCGCGCTGTTCGAGCGGCACCATCGCCCGGATCTGGTGCGCCTGTTCCGCTATCGCGCCAACCAGACCGTCGACGTGCAGTATCTGCGCGGCACGCCGGACTATTTTCACGGGGATCTCGTGCCCACCACCGCCGACGTGGGGCCGTTCGAGCTGCGCTTCTACGCCCCGGGATTCATCCTGCGCTTTCCCGAGGATACTTCGCCGGCCGACCTCCCCGCGTTCGTCGACACCGCGCGGCTGAGCAAGGTGTTCTACGAGTTCAAGAAATGGTCGCACGTCCTGGAAGTGCCCGACGTGGGCGCGGTGAACGACGTGGTGGCGAGCGGTGAGATCAACGACTTCATCCGCGTGGCCGAGGCGCTCCAGGAAAAGAAGATCGCGCAGATGGCCGACGCCATCGGAGAGGCGCGCGAGCGCATCCGGCTGGTGCTCATTGCCGGACCTTCGGCTTCCGGAAAGACCACCTTCGCGCAGCGTCTCTCGGTGCAGTTGCGGGTCATCGGTCTCAAGCCCATCCCGATTTCTCTTGATGACTACTACGTCGAGCGGGAAAAGACGCCCCTCGACGAGTTCGGCGAATACGACTATGAAAATGTAGTGGCGCTGGATCTACCGCTGCTCAACGAGCACTTGCGCCTGCTCACCTTCGGCGAGCCGGTGCGCCTCCCGCGCTACAATTTCAAGACCGGACTGCGTGAGTTCCGCCGCAACGTCTTGCAGCTCGCGCCCGGCCAGCTGCTCGTGGTGGAGGGAATTCACGCGCTTAACGAGCTGCTCACCGAATCCATCCCTAAGCCCAACAAATACAAGGTGTACATCAGCGCGCTCACCCAGCTCAACCTGGACGACCACAACCGCGTGCCCACCACCGATACCCGGCTTGTCCGCCGCATTGCCCGCGACATCCAGTTCCGCGGCATCGACGCGCAGCAGACGCTGGCCCGCTGGCGCTCGGTGCGGCGTGGCGAGGAGAGGTGGATTTTCCCGTTTCAGGAAGAGGCCGACGTGATGTTCAACTCGGGACTGTTCTACGAGCTGGGCGCCCTGCGCACCATCGTGGAGCCGCTGCTGCACGCGGTGCCGCGCAGCGTTCCCGAATACACGGAAGCGCGGCGGCTGCTGCAGCTGCTCACGAATTTTCTCACGGTGGGCACCGAGGAAATCCCGCCCAATTCCATTTTGCGCGAATTTATCGGCGCGACCTGCTTTTTCCGGGCGGAATAATTGTCTACGGCTGCTGGTTGGCGTCGTCCGGCGGGGGGCACGGTTCCGGCGGCGGGTCGCCCTTGAGCCCGGCATAAGCACCCTTCATCGCGCCCAGGGCGGCGCCCACCGGAGCGCCCACCACGGGGCCCAGCACCGCGCCCAGCAGGCGACCCACCGTGGCGCCGGCCGTGAAGGTCAGGCCGGTGATGGGAATGCCGAAGATCAGCGTGATTAAAGGCGATTCACTCCACAGGCTGGCGGCGTAGTACAGACAAACGCCGGCGCCGGCAAGTCCTCCGGCCAGCGCCATGGCGCTCATCCCCTTTTTGCGGCCCTGCTCGATGCCGCAGCGCCAGCCGTTCGTGCTTCCGGCCTTGGCGCCGTCCCACATCCGCTTCATGGCGCCTTCCTGAGGCGCGGGCGTGGACTGCAGCGGCGGCTGCGCGCTGGGGGTGGTGACCGTCGCGGTGTCCGCGGGGGCCGAAGAGGGGGCATCCGCGGACGGGGCGGTTGCCGGCTGCTCGGTGTTGAGCGCCGCCATCCACGTGGAGAGCGAAGGGGTGGAGCCGATCATTTGCTGACGTCCTTCTCGATCGAAATCTCATCCGGCCAAAACCTGGCCAAGGGCATGGTAGCATGCCCTCGAACGCGAGTTGTTGCAGGTTTTTGAACAGATCCTCGGAGGAACCAATCAGAGTGGCTCGAAATCGAGGCCTCCTATCATGAGCACGGATATCACGATTCCCGGAACCTTCAACGAATGGGACCCGGCCGCCCGCGAGTGGACCGCCCACGGTATTGGCACCGACCGCTTCGAGCTTCGCCATCACCTGTCGGCGGGCCGTCACGCCTTCAAATGGGCCCGCGCGGACGGTTGGCGCGATGCCTGGGGCGGGCGCGGCAGCGAGCCCGTCACGGTGCCCACCGGCGGCACGCTGGTGCGGGACGGCGTGGACATCGTCCTCAACCTGACGACCGCGGGCGAGTACCGTTTTCTGATAGACCTCGCCCGCCGCAAATGGGCCGTGCTGCCGGTCCAGCCGGAGGTGTCGCCCGCCACGGCGCTTGCCCCGCAACGCGCGCTGGAGGGGCCGTTCGGCAACGCCCTGCGCCGCCTGCGCGCGGGGGGCGAGGGGAAGCCGTTCGGCTACGACTGGCACGACTGGGATCGGGTGCGTGCCGTCCTCGACCTGGGCGGCTTTGGCGGGGTCTTTCCCCTGCGCGAGGGCCACGAGGTGCTCTTCGTGTACAACGGCGCGCTCGACGGGGCGCTCTACCTGACCGGCAGCATGAACGGCTGGGCGCGGGAGCGCTTCGAGCGCGTCCCCGGGACGGACGTGCACCTCCTGTATCGTCACCTGGATCCGCACGCGGCCCATTACTACAAGCTGCACCACGCCGGAGGCTGGTTCAGCGACCCGCTCAACGCATGGGTCGCGCCGGACGGCTTCCCGGTGCCGATGTTCCAGACCGGCGAGTTCAACTCGGTGCTCGACCTGGGGATGCCCGCCTGCGAGCGCGGTGATAACCTGCTGCGCATCCGCGCGTTTCCCAGCGTGATTCGCAAGAACTGGCGGGACGTGTTCATCTCCCTGCCGCGCGGGTACGCCTTCACCGACCAGCGCTACCCGGTGCTCTACGTGAACGACGGCAACGAGGCCATCACCCGCGCGTTCATGCACCGCGTGGCGCGCGAGACGATGGAGGCCGGCAAGGCGCGTCCCTGCATCCTGGTGTTCGTGGCGCTGGCCCGGCAGAACGATCGCAATTACGAATACAGCCATCTCGACGGCCGGCGGGAATACTCGGAATTTCTGGCACGCGAGCTGGTTCCGTTTGTGGATCATCACTTCCGCACGATTCGAACGGCGGGCGCCCGCGCGGTGGCCGGCCAGTCGTACGGCGGCGCCATCGCGTACTTCGTGGCATGGCGCTACCCGGAAATATTCGGGAAAGTGGCCGGACAGGGCGCCTCGTTTTTCGTGAACGACTGGGATCTCTTGCGGCTCTACCAGGAAACTCCGCGGCACGGACTCTTTCTCTACCTCGACAGCGCCCGCGCGGCCGCCCCGGGCCAGTTCCGCGACAATGAATTATCCGCGAAATACGCCGAGCGCGTCTTCAAGGAAGCGGGCTACCGCGTCCGCCACGTCCGCCGAGAAAACCAGCGCCACGACTGGCCGTCCTGGCAAGAGCGGTTCCCGGAGATTCTCAAGACCTTCTGGCCGCCGTCGGCTTAAAGATCCTTCTTCGGCACGAACTTGTAGTCTTCGTCGCGCTCTTTTTCGTACTTGACGTCCAACCCCAGCGAGAGGTCGAAATAGACCCAGGTGGCGCGGTGCAAAAGGTTGCCGCTGGTGATGCGCAGTCCGCTGATGCCGGGCACCACCGAAGGGGAGGGCTCGCCGTTGCGGGCCGCGCGCGACTCGTCCTCGTAGCGGCGGATGAGCGTGCGGATGCGCCAGGGGTCGAAGCCGTACATCATGGGCACCACGAAATCCACGTCCCAGCGGTACCAGTCCTGCGCGGAAAAATCATATCCGTTGAGCCGTGAGACGTCCGCGCCGCGCTCCACGTAGTACAGCGGGAGAACCGCCGCGGAGAGCTGCTGCGTTCGGTACAGTTTCTGCTTCATGCAGGTGACGAGATTGCGCAGCACGTCCTCGCGCGACTTGAGCTGGGCGAGATACAGATCGAAGCGCTTCTTGAGCACCGGGTTGGTGTCGTTGAAGTAGAGCGACTCGCGACCACGCGGCTCCCACGCCGTCGGGATCCCCTGCGCGTCCATCGGATAGCGGACGTGGTCGAGATGGATTCCAGCGAGGTCGGGGTGCGCCGTGGAGAGCGCGGCCATCGAGCGGATCAATCGATCCTGCACCACGGGATGGGCCGGGTTCAAATAAATCGGGCAGAGATTGCGCCCCGGGTGCGGTGGGAACGGCGCGTCCAGGCTGCCCAGCAGCATGAAGTCGGGGGCGGGGCAGCCCGCCCGCTGCAGCGCCGTGAGCAGCGTCCCCAGCGGGTGGCCGTTGCTCTCAATGCCTGCCTCTCGCAGGGACTGCGAAAGAAGCCGATTGTCGATCCCGTCCTTGATGGTGGGCAGCATCTTGTCGATGGCCTTGCGCAGGGTCTCGCCCTCGTAGCGCTCGGCAAGGGCGTCACGTTCCTTCACGAGGTAGTCGTGCAATAAATCGTCCCACAGGCTGGGCGTTCGGTGCCAGGGCTGGTAGACGTCCTCGTTGTCCATGCGCCAGTAGAACAGGTGGACCCAGGCGTGCACGGCGATTCCCTGGGCGTCCGCCTCGTCGATGAAGATTTGCAGGGCGTCCACGGTGCGGGTGCCGCGCTGTCCGAAATCCCAGGTGAGGTGCGCATAGGTTGGGAGACGGGCGTCGCCGGAGGGCGCGATGCTGGACCCGCGCACGAAAGTCTCCAGAAAAACGGCGTTCACGCCGTTCGCCCGCAGGCCCCGCATGAGGGGGCGGGCCACCGCGCGGACGTCGGCCTCGCGATACGTGCGGCCGCCGGGCAGCACCCAGTCGGGGCTCAGCCAGACGCCCTGGATGGTGGCCGCGACGGTGGCGTCGCTTTCATCACCGGGTTCATGCGAGGCCGAGTAACGCGGCACGGCGCCGACAGGGACGCCGAGCGCGAGAAGCATGACAAGCAGAAGCAGCGTGCGCACTGGAATCTCAACCTTCCATGGTGGGGGAAGATTCGCCCCGGACAGGGCGGATCCTACAATTGATGTATCGGCAGGGTCAACCTCAAACCTGAATATTTCTCAACGGGCGCTTTTCACGTGCTTGAGCAGCCACGCTCCGCCCGCCAGGGACACCGCCGCCAGCACGAAGACGACGCTGTATCCCTCCAGCGAGTAGCGGCCTGCCGCCGCGCCCTGCCCGAAATGTCCGAGCAGCTCGCCCGCGATCACCGGGGCCAGCGTCTGGGGAAGCACCATGGCGATGTTCCACACCCCGAGGTAGCGACCGGCGTTGTCCTGGTCGGGCAGCACGTCGCAGGCCAGCGCCCAGTCCACGCTGTAGTATGCTCCGTAGCCAAGTCCGAAGAGCAGCCCGATGGCCAGCGTGAAGGCAAGCGAATGGCTCAGCAGCAGCAGGAGGATGGCCACCGCGAGCGTCCCGTTGGCCACGTACACCACGATCTTGCGCCCCACGCGGTCCGAGAAGAAGCCGGCAATCCAGCCGGTCACCGTGGCCCCGAGCAGCATGATCCCCATCATGTAGCCGGTCACCGTTTCCGGCGAGGCGGCGCCAACCACGTCGCGCATGTAGTAGAGCAAGAAGGGCTGCACCATCCAGATGCCCGCAATCACCAGGAAGCGCGTGCCCCACACCCACGCGAAATCGGGAAACTGCCTGGGATCGACCCACATGTCGCGGATCATCCGGCCCCAGTGGATCGGCTCCGCGGGCGGGTCGATCGGAGTCTCGTGCACCATCGCCAGGGTCTGCACCATCAAGACAAGCATTGTGGCGCCGATAATGGCATAGCACGCGGTGGTCTGGCCGGCCGCCATCAGCAGGCCGCCGCCCATGGCGCCGCCCACCATCCCGAGCTGGGTCATGGCCGCCATGAAGCCGCTCGCCTCGCCGCGCTGGGCCGCCGGCACAAGGTCGGGGATGAGCCCGGCATAAGCGCCCGTGGCGATGTTGTTGCCCAGTTGCACGACGAGGTAGCCGGCCGCATACCAGATAAGGTCCGCGCGCTGGCTGCCCACCAGCATGAGCGCCAGTCCCAGCACGTTGATGACGGTACCCACCGCGATAAATGGCCGACGCCGTCCCAGGCGATGCGCGCAGCGATCACTGAGCGCGCCGGCCACCGGGGTGACCACCAGTGCTAGGAACGCGCCCAGTCCGAGGATTTTAGCCAGCGTCTGGGCCTGCGCCTGGGGGGCCAGGGCGGCCACCTGCGCGGGGATGACAATGGTGAGGAGCGCGCCCCAGTGGAGATTGATCGCAAACCAGAATGCGCTCATCGCGATCAGGCGGCTTTTGGGAAGCGGCTCCCCACACTCTGACGGCGATTCGGCGAGCATCAGGGCCGGGTTGCACGGCCGCGCCTCGATCTCCTGTGAAAGGAGCGGCCCCGAGCCGCGACGAATCGGCCGCGCCCGATGAACGACCGCCTACACATCGCAACGCTCCTGGCCAGCGCCGCGCGGGATTTTCACGCGCGGGGATGGATGTGGGGCACCTCGGGAAATTTGAGCGCCGTCCTGACCCGCGATCCGCTGGCTTTCTTGATCACCGCAAGCGGGCGGGACAAGGGGGAATTAACCGCTGACGACACGCTCCTGGTGGGCGCCGGGGGAGAGGCGCTGGAGGAATGGCACGGCAAGCCGTCCGCCGAGATGCCGGTGCACGAGCGGATTTACGCGAAATTCCGGGCCGGCGCGGTGTACCACGTCCACACGGTCATGGCCGGCGTGCTCTCCGACCATTTCTGGCCCGATCGCGGCATCACGCTGGAAGGCGTGGAGATGTTGAAGGGCTTTGGACACGACGCGCCGGACGTCCGCCTGAAAATCCCCATCGCGGACAATCACTCAGACTCCAACGTCATCGCCGATTTACTGGAGGAGGCCGTGCAGCCCGGAGTCCCCGGCGTGCTGATCCGCAACCACGGCCTGTACGCGTGGGGGGACAGCCCGCAGCAGGCGCGCAATCACCTCGAGGTGTTCGAGTATCTATTCCAGTACACGTATTACCGGACTAAATTAGCCTCTTCCTCGGGATAGATCGCCGCCCAGCCCTCCTGCGACTCGAAGACGCGCACCGCCTTGATGCGCTTTCCCTCGGTCAGGTTGAACCAGTGCCAGGTGCCGGCCGGCACCGAGATCAATTCGCCGGGCTGCATCTCGATGTGAAATACCGACGCTTCCTGCGGATTAATGCTGAAAATTCCGCCGCCGTCGACGCACAGGCGAATCTCGTTCTCGGTGTGGTAATGCTCTTTCTGGAACGGCTGCATGACACCGTCAAGGTTGGGCAGCTCGGGCCAGAGCGCCACCACGTCCGCGCTCTGGTAATTGAATTTCTTTTTGGCTTCTTCAATGGGCGCGGCCAGCGCGTCCAGGATGCGCTGCTTTTCCTCGGGTGTCAGCGACGGCTTGTCGAGCAGCTCCTGGGGAATCGCGTCCAGCGCCCAGCGCTCGAAGTCGATGCCATAAGGCTTCAGGAAGGCGGCGACGTCGGCGTCGCTGGTGTGGACCTTGCCGGTATCCTGAACTGTCACGCGTGCCATCGGGTTGCCCGCCTTTCCTGGATCC
>VGFD01000104.1 GCA_016868975.1 Armatimonadota bacterium
CGCTGCAGGCGTTTACCTCAAAGGATTTTTCGGGCCAGATCACCGACTCGCTCGACGCGCCGAAGTCCAAGCCATGGAGCAACGGCGACCGCCTGGAAGCGGTGGCCGACACCGGACAACCGCCGAGGCCGATCGACGCACGCTCCGCGGACTGGGCCGGGGAGTCGATCTACTTTGTTTTCACCGACCGCTTCCAGGACGGCGATCCCAACAACAACCACGGCATGGATCGCGGCGACCTGCGGCGCTACCAGGGCGGAGACCTCCGCGGCGTCATCGACAGGCTCGACTACATCAAGGACCTGGGGATGACCACGATCTGGCTGTCCCCGCCCTGGGCCAACCAGACCCGCTACGAAAACTACGAGGGCTTCCACGGCTACTGGCCCGTCGACCACTATCGGGTGGACCCCCGCCAGGGCGACCTTCAGACCATGAAGGAGCTCGTCGAAAAGGCGCACGAGAAGGGTCTCAAAGTGGTCATGGACATCGCGCTCAACCACACGGCGTGGGAGCACCCGTGGCGCAATGATCCGGCCAAACGCTCCTGGTTCCACCACAACGGCAACATCACCGACTGGGAAGATCCGCACCAGCTCGAGAACTTTGACGTGCTCTGGCTGCCCGACCTCGCCCAGGAAAATCCCGAGGTGGAGCGCACGCTCATCGACGTCGGCAAGTTCTGGATCGATCAGACCGGTATCGACGGCTTCCGCCTCGACGCGGTGAAGCACGTGGGTCGTCCCTTCTGGCAGAAGTTCACCGCGGCGATGCACGAGCACGCCGGCCCGGACTTCCTGATCCTCGGCGAGGACCTGCACGGCAGCGCGGACCACGTGGCCCGCTACCAGCACGAAGGGATGCAGGGGATGCTCGACTTCCCCCTCTACTTCAGCATCCGCGACACCATCGGGCGGGGCGGTTCGATGCGCTATCTCGCCGATCGCCTCGCCGAGGAGAACGGCAAGTTCGACAGCACCCGCATGCTGGGGTTGTTCCTGGACAACCACGACGTGAACCGCTTCCTCTTCGACGCGGGCGCGAACGGCCGCGAGAAGCTGAAGCTGGCGCTGGCCTTCGCCTTCACCATCAACCGAATTCCCACGATGTACCAGGGGACCGAGCTGGGGATGGACGGCGCGCACGAAGTCGACAGCCCCACGAAGATGCCGGACAACCGCAAGTTCATGGAGTGGGGCAAGGACCCCGAGCTGACCGCGTACTTCGCGACGCTGAGCAGGCTGCGCCAGTCCACGCCCGCGCTGCGTCAGGGCGGCTACCTGGAGATGTGGAAGGACGACCAGGTCTTCGCCTACGCGCGGGTGGCCCGCGACAGCTCCGCGATGGTGGTCTTGAATGGCTCTGGGGATGCCCAGCGGCGGGAGATTCCGGTGCGCGCGATGGGCCGCAACGAGAACGGGACGCGGCTCAAGGACGCGCTCAGTGGCCGCGAGTTCACCGTTGTTGACGGCAAGATTGCGGTGGACCTGCCGCCGCGGACGCCGCTGATTCTGCTGCCTTCAAGGTCTTGATGGCGGAAGGCGACTCTGAGAGGAATTCTTCATCGGGGTGCGAAACCGAGCGTCATCGCGGTTACGACGCGGGGGCGACGCGCTGGGCTTGAAGGCCCTTCAAAGCGAGCGTTCACAGCAGAGAGAGGATTGAAGCGCTTCGATGGTCTATCGGCCGTGCAAATTCCGGAGCTCGCAACTGGGCATTTTCCAGTGCGAAAAGCACCAGTTTCTCCATTCCGCCCCGGAGCACTATCACGAGCTTTACGAGTTCTGTCTGGAGAACGTTCCCGACCGCTTCTGCACCTATCTGGATTTCGGGTTCAGCATGGAAGGCGAGAAGCCGCGCATCTTCATCAACTGCACGCATCCATACCAGTCGCGCCCGCTGAAGAGCTTCAAGGAGTGCTTCGAGTCCTGCGACTACTTCGACAAGGAAGGCGACTCGCTGGGCTAGATTTTCGGGGCTATCCGCCCTCACGCCCTTCTCGACAACGTCGGGGGGGCGTTTTGCTTTCGTCTCTCAGGACTCTTGAGGCGCCGGCTCGGGCTCTTTCTCGGGAGCCTCCTGCTCACCGTCGGACACCGGAGGCTCCGTCGGCTTGCCGTCCTCCCCTCGCTTCGGCCGCAGCCGGCTCGCGAGGTCGCTTTTTCCCCACAGCGCGCGATCGAGGAGGTAACCGGCCGCGCCCACCCGATAGGCGAGCGCGGCGCCTTTCTCCAGCGCGTCCTCGGAAGCTTCGGCGGGCGGCGAAAACCACACGAGCGTTTCCCCGGCGGCCGCGACGGCGCGGGTCAGCGATTCTTGCTCATCGAACTCGAGGGCATCATAGGGAGGCGGGGAACCGGCCGCGGGCGCCGAGGGCGTCTCCAGCACGACGACGTCCGCGCCCAGCTCCTGGGCGACGCGGGCAGCGTATTCCACCGCGAACGGCGACCGCGGTCCGCCCCGCTGGGCCACCGCCGCTGGTGACACCGCGGCCCACACGATCAGCGGCAGGCCGTAGCGCTCGGCCTCCTCGCGGACCTCGGAAAACTGCACGAAGTCGTGCTCCTGCGCGGGGGATCCCAGCGACAGCACGTAGCCCGCGGCGTCCGCGCCGAGCCGCACGGCGTCTTCCACGGAGGCGTGGCAGGCGGCGAATCCGCCCTCGCCGGCCAGATCGGCGCGCCCGTTCAGCTTCAAGATCAGGGAAAGCTTGCCGGCGTAGCGCTTCCAGTAGCGCAGCGCCACCCCAACGTTGAGCGCCGTCGCGCTGACCGCGCCCTTCAGCGCGCTGTCGAGCACCACGTCCGGATCGCTCTGCGCCTCGCCGTCAAAGGCGCGCGGCCCGGTTTCGATGGGTCGCGCGTAGTCGAGCACGACCGCAAACGACGATCCGCCGAACAGGTTCCGCAGGCGGACACGCTTTCCCAGGCTCAGGTGCTCGAAGTCATCGAGGCCGCGACGGGCCCCCGCGGCAAGCGTCATTGCGATACTTCCCCTCCTCGGGAGAGATTTCCCAGCGGCTTGCGGCCCGCGAAACCGTCATCCGGGCCGTGCCAGTATTGTACGTTTTCCTCGCCCAGGTGCCAGCAGAGGTAGGCGGACTGGCGCTCGACGACGGCCGGAAAATCCACCTGGCCGCGCTCGTAGTCGCGCACCAGGATGCCCTTCTCCTCCACCCGCTTGTGAATGGCCTGCATCTCCCGGCGAAAGGCGGTCAGCTCGGCTTCCTTTTCCGCGATCTCGCGCTTGAGACGGGTGTCCGGGTGGGCGCCGGGCTGGGAGCGCAAGCCCTCCAGCAGCACCTGCACGTGGATGAGGTCCTGGCGCCGGCTGTTGAACTGGCGGATGAGGCCAGACAGCTCGTCGAGCGTCTTGTTCGCTTCCTCTACGGTGTACAGCTTGAAGTGCATGGGGTTCTACGCTTTCGGGGCACGCGGGCCGGCTTCCCCTGGCAGGACCCGGAGCGCCTGGTGAATCGCATCCTCGGCCAGCACCGAGCAGTGGCCCTTGCCCGGCGGCAGGCCGCCCAGCGCGCGCTCGACGTCCTCATTGGTGAGGGCGCGGGCCTCGGTGAGCGACTTCCCCTCCAGGATGCAGGTGGTCATGCTGCTCGCCGCGATGGACGCCGGGCAGCCCTGCGCCTGGAAGGACGCCTCCTTGATGGTGTCTCCCTCGAGGCGCAGGAACAGGCGGACTCGGTCGCCGCAGACCGGATTGTGCGCGTCCGCGACCACCGTGGGCTGGTCCATTCTCCACTGGTGGCGCGGATTCTCGAAATGATCGCGGACAGTCTCGTTGTAAGGTCCGCTCATGCGGCGGTGATGACCTCCACCTCGTTATAGCAGGAGTCGCGCCGCACCGGGACGCAGCCGGCCTCCCGGATCAAGCGCCAGATGTCCTGCTGCTGGACGCCGATCGGAGTGCGCGCGCCGGCGAAATGGGTGATCCGCTCGTCGAGCACCGTGCCGTCAAAATCGTCCGCGCCGCAGTTGAGCGCGTCGCGCGCGGTTTCCAGGCCGACCTGGATCCAGTAGGCCTTGATGTGATCGAAATTGTCCAGCATCAGGCGGCCCACCGCGATGTTGCGCAGCACTTCATCGGCGCCCACCATGGGCAGCTTTTGCAGCGCGGTGTTTTCCGGGTGGAAGCGCAGCGGAATGAACGCCATGAACCCGCCGGTCTCGTCCTGGAGGGCGCGCAGGCGAAGCAGGTGATCGACCCGCTCCTCGATTTTCTCAACGTGGCCGAACAGCATGGTGGCGTTGCTGCGGAACCCGACCTCGTGCGCCGTCTTGTGGATGGCCAGCCACTCGTCGGGCTGCGTCTTGTCCGGGCACAACTTGCGGAACACGCGATCGGAGAGCACCTCGGCGCCGCCGCCGGGCATGGAATCCATTCCGGCCGCCTTCAGGTCCTGGAGAACCTCGCGCCACGATTTACCGGACAATTTTGCCAGGAGGTCTATCTCCACCGCGGTGAACGCCTTGATGTGGATGTTCGGGTAGCGCTGGTCGATGCCGCGGATCATCTCCAAATAATATTCGTACGGATAATCCGGGTGCAGCCCGCCCACGATGTGCACTTCGGCGGCGCCGGAGTCTTTGAGGTAGCCGGCCCGCTGGTAGATCTCCTCCAGGCTCATCTCGTAGGCGCCCTCGTCGCCGCGTTTTTTTCCGAACGCGCAGAACATGCACGAGTCGGTGCAGATATTCGAGTAATTCAGGTGCATGTTGACGTTGTAATACGCGCGGCGCCCGTTCTTCTTCTCGCGCACGAAATTGGCGGCGCGGTACAGGCTCTCAACGTCGGCGGTGCGGTACAGGCGCAAGCCCTCGTCGCGGGTGAGGCGCTCACCGGCGCGCACCTTCACTTCGAGGTCGGCGACGGAGTCGGTTTCCACGGTCTGCATCAGTGTTGTTGTCCCTTCGTCACGGCGGCGCTCTCGATGCGCTCGTCTCCCTCGATCCACACCGCGCCGTCTTCCAAGAATTCTCGCTTCCAGATGGGCACGATCTTTTTGATTTCGTCGATGGCGAAGCGGCCCGCCTCGAACGCCGAGGCGCGGTGCGGGGACGAGACCGCCACCACCACGCTGATCTCGCCCAGGGTGAGGTTGCCCAGGCGGTGCACGATGGACACCGCCGCCACCTCGAACTGGCGCCGCGCTGTCTCCGCCAGCTCGGCCAGAGAGTGCTCGGCCAGGGTGCCGTGCCCTTCGTACTCCATCCCCACCACGCGGCGCCCCTGAAAGTTGTCGCGCACGGTCCCCAGGAACACCACCAGGGCGCCGCAGTCGTCGCGCCGCACGCTGGCCATGACCTGGTCCACCGAGATGGGCTCCTCGGTGATGGCCACGTAGCCGGTCTGCGCGCCGCCGCTCACCGCGGGAAGGTAGGCGACCTCGTCTCCGCCGGCCAGCGCGTGCGCGGGGTTGGTGATGGCGTCGTTCACCGCCACCCGCACCCTGGGAAGCCGCTCGCGCAGGGCGGGAAAGCGGTCAGACAGCTTCTCCGACAGGTCGGCCACCGTGGCGCCTGGATCCAGATCTTCCTCGACCACGCGGGCTCCGGCCGCCTCCTGAAGCGAGGCGAAGAGGAGCGCGCGAACACGTACACCGGTCATAGTCGGCGGGGATTCTGGCGCCGGGAAGGCTTCCCCTTCTTGTGGGGGAATGGCGTCCGTGGTAGGCTGTGGGAGAAAGGATACAATCGTGGACGCCATCAACCGCGCTTTCAACGACTTGACCCAGATGATCTCCGCCGAGCCCGACGCGCGCCGCGCGGACGTGAAAGCGATTCGTGCACACTTGCAGGGAATCGATTCCCGGATTGCCGACTCGGACGAGCGGACGAGCGGCTTCGAGGTAGCACTCCTGCAGTCCCTCGCGGCGTGGAAGGCGGCTCTTGACGAGCGCTTCAAAACACATGACGATCTGGCCGCGCGCGTCGCATCGCTCGAGGAATGGCGTAAGCAGCAGGCCGGTTAGTGCATCCCCTTCTTGTAAAACTGACCGTACTCGACGAACGGCTGGCAGGCCGTTTCCAGCGCGCGCATCTCGTCCTCTGGCATCTGGCTGAAAGCGATGGCGGCGCGGGCGTTTTCCTCCACCTGCTCGGGGGTGTCGCAGCCGATAATCACCGTTGAGATCGGATACGACAGCGCGTAGCGAATGAGCGGCTCCACCGTCTTCACGACACCCGCGCGCAGCAGGTAGCCGCGGGCCGGGACTTTCATGGCGATGATGCCCATCCCCTTGTCCGCCGCCTTTTGCAGCGTGCTGTTTAAAAACGAGTTATAGTGCACCTCGGTGGGATTTACCGGCATCAGCACGGTGTCGAAGTCGAAAATATCCAGGAAGCGTGACAGCACGGTCGGATCGTAGTGGCCGGTAACTCCGGCGAAACGCACCTTTCCCTGCTCGCGGGCGGTGCGAAAGGCCTCCAGGGCGCCGCTCGGATCGGTCACCTCGTCGACTTCCGAGAGGTCGCGCATGTCGTGCATCTGCCAGAGATCCAGATAATCGGTCCGCATGTTCGTGAGCGTCTGGTCGAGCTGCGCCATGGCTCCCTTGCGGGTGCGCTCAAAGGCCTTGCTGGTGAGAAAGATATTCTTGCGGCTGCCGTTGAGCGAAGCGCCGTAATACCGCTCGCTGTCGGCGTATGCTCGGGCGGAGTCGAAGTAGTTGACCCCCACCTCAAGGGCTTTCTCGATCACGGCGCGCGCCTCCGCCGTGCGTCCCTGGGTGCGCAGCACGCCCTCGCCGCCCAGGCCGAAGATGGTGACGTCAACCCCGGTCCGCCCCAGGGGACGGGTTGGAATTGCCTGCATGTCAGAATCCCTCCAGCGGTGGCGTTTAAGGCTTGACTTCGATCTCGTTGGCCACTTCCTCCACGCCGTGAACTTTCCTGGCAATCTCGGTGGCCTTCTGCCTGGTCGCCTCGCTGGCCACGCTTCCCTTGAGAACCACCGACTTGTTGCGCGCGGTGACTACAATTCCGGCTGAAGCAAGCTCGGCGTCCTGCTTGAGCGCCAGCTCCACCGAGGTGATCGTGGCCCTGTCCAGACTCTGAATCGTTGACGACGGTGGAGGGGGAGGCTCGCTGCAGCCCGTTGTCCACAGCAGGCATGCGAGCGCTAGAAGGGAAATGGTGCGTTTCATGGGGGGCTCGGGTTCGCCGGCCTTGAAAAATACCCTGCATGGATCAAGCATCACAGACACGAGCCTTTATCATGGAGGCATGATGACCGCCCTTGACACGAGACTTTATCATGGAGGCATGATGACCGCCCTTGACAAGAGCCTTTATCATGGAGGCATGATGACCGCCCTTGAACCCTCCCGCCATCCCTCGACTGACAAGCGGATCGAGCACGCCTTCGACATCCTCCACTACAACCAGAATTTGATCCAGTTCGCCGACAGCAAGGCGAACACGCTGATCGTCATCAACAGCATCGCGCTGGCCTCGACCGCGGCCTCCAGCGCCGGGGTGCCCCTGATGGGAGCCCTGAAAATCGGCTTCATGCTGGCCGCCGTGGTTTCCATCATCCTCTGCCTGATGGTCGTCGTGGCGCGCTCCGACCCGCCGGACGAGCGCGCGCGCCGCGACTTGATCTTTTTTGGGGACGTAATGAGCCGTTCGTCGTCGAACGCGTATTATTACGATTTCACCGATACGAAGTCGAGCATTTTTCTCGAGGACCTGCTGGAGCGAAATTACCGGGTGGCCGGCATCGCCGAGCGGAAATACCGCTTTTACCGAATGGCCCAGGTGGCCACCGTGGCGGCCTGCCTGCTGTGGCTGACCCACCTCCTGATCAGCACGGCGCTGCAGGGGCTCGGCTGATGGAAATGCGGTTTCTCGGGACCGGCGGCGCCATGTCGGCCCGCCGGGCGCCGGCCTGCACCCTGATTGATGGCCGCATCCTGGTGGATTGCGGCCCGACCGGCGTCGTGCGGCTCAAGGAGTCCGGCTGCACGCCCGATGCGGTGGACGCCGTGTTCGTGACCCACTTCCACGGCGACCACACGTTCGGGCTGCCTTTCCTGCTGATCGAGCGCGCCTTCCGCGGCACCCGCGGGGGCACCCTCCACCTGGTCGGTCCGGCCGGGGTGGAGGCGCACGTGCGAGGAATGCTCGACCTGGCGTTCCCCGGCTGCGAGGAAGTCCTGGCCCGGGTGGCCTTCCACGAGGACGTCGCGGGGACCGTCCGCGGCGTGGACTGGGAGGCGCGCGCCGTCTCCCACGGGGAGATGGACGCCCGCGGATACCGTCTCCGACTCGACGGCGTGACGCTGGGATTTTCCGGCGACAGCGGCCCATGCGACGCGCTTTACC
The DNA here is from genome assembly GCA_016868975.1 of Armatimonadota bacterium. GTDB lineage: Bacteria > Vulcanimicrobiota > Xenobia > RGZZ01 > RGZZ01 > VGFD01. The sequence continues at coordinate 8,340 of VGFD01000104.1, forward strand.
TTCTGAGCCAGGACGTGGACGCGTTCGTGCTGGAGATGAACTGCCAGACCCGGTCATTTCCCGGTCACATGAACCGCGACGATGTCGTGGCCTTCCTGCGCCGCACCACCGCGCGCCGGGTGCTCTTGACGCACCTGGACGACGAGCCGCGGGAGCCGGTGGCCGGCGCCGAGATCCCCGACGACCTGGCCAGGGTGCTCGTAGGAAGTTCGATTCTTCGCTAGAAGTGCCCGCCCATGAAGCAGTTCTTTCTGGGCGCGCTAGCCGCCGCTATTGTCCTCCCGCTGTGCGTTTATTGCTACCTTTGGATGGGCCTTTTTCCGGCCGGGGCCGACAGCGCTCCCGGCGCGTTTGAGAAGCGCATGGCGAGCCTGGCGCTGAACGCGCACGTGGCGCGCAATGCCCCGAAAGGCCCGCCGCCGGTCCAGGCGAACGAAGAAACCCTGCTGGCCGGGGTGAAAGTGTACAAGAACCACTGCGAAGGATGCCACGGCGCCGCGGTGCCCCAGCCCAACCCGTTCGCCGAGGCCATGAACCCGCCGATTCCCCAGTTCGGGGGACGGACGCGGCCGTTCGGCGAAACCGAGGGCGAATTATTTTACTTCATCAAGCACGGAATCCGCTTTTCCGGAATGCCGGCCTACGGGAAGCCGCCCAGTCCGATGCTCAGCGACGAGGACATCTGGAAGGTGGCCCTCTTCCTGAAGACGCTGCCCACGCCGCCGGCCGCGGTGGACGCCGCGTGGAAGAGCACGGAGCCTACCACTCCAAAATAATTTCGCGCGCGGCCCCGGTGTCTTCGAACTCCAGGTGAATCAGGCCGTCCGCCATGCGCGCGCCGGGGATGTTGCAGCGGCGGGGCGCGCGAGACCTGCCGTGGATGATCACCTCGAAAATGCGCGCCCCGGGCTGGTGACCACCCTGCCGAGCCTGAAATTCCAGGTGGACCCGCGCCGCCCGGAAACGTCCGGAGACCCGCGTCTCGCAAAACCGCGCGGGATTTGAAGGGGCGTCCGGCGTGCGCTCGTCGTCTTCGTACAGGCGTCCCTCGCCTTTTCCACGGGCAGCCCACACGTGCCACTGTATGCGATCCGTGGATTTCTCGCCCACGTACTGGGAGGGCTCCACCATCGGAATGATGGCGTTGGCGCGGACGTAGACCGGAATGTGGTCGAGCGGGACCTGCGCGACCTCCACCTGCCCGCCCTCGTGCAGCACGCCGGAGAAAAACGAGAACCACTCGCCCGGCGGCAGGTACACCGCGCGCCAGAAGCGGCTCGGCGCCATGATGGGGGCGACCAGGAAATCGGAGCCCAGCATGAATTGATCGTCTGCCACCACGCTGCGCGCGTCATCCGGAAACTCGTAGAACATGGGCCGCAGCATCAATTCCCCGCCGCGCGCCGCGTCGGCGAGCAGCGTGTACAGATAAGGGATCAACCGGTAGCGCAGCTCCACGAATTTCCGGGTAATGGCCAGCACCTCGTCGCCGAAGGACCACGGCTCTTGATCGCGCGTGCCCTGGCGGGTGTGCGCCCGCAAGTACGGAAAGAACACGCCCATCTGCACCCAGCGCAGGAACAACTCCGGCGAGCAGTCGTCGCTGAAGCCGCCCACGTCCGGCCCGCTGAACGGCACGCCGCACAACCCGAGGTTGGCCACCTGCTGGATGGCCATGGGCATGTGCTCCCACCAGGAGTGATTGTCGCCGGTCCAGCGGAATGCGTAGCGCTGGATCCCGGGATAGGCGGCGCGGGTCATGATCGGGGTGCGGCCGTCAGGCCGGAATTTGTGCGCCGCCCGGTGCGTCGCCACGTTCATGAAATTGGCGTAGACGTTGTGAATTTCCAGGTGGGTTCGATTTTCCGCGTGGACCGCATCTTCCGGAAAAGTGAGGGTATCGGTCTTGAACACGGTGGGCTCGTTCATGTCGTTCCAGATGCCGTCCACGCCGAGCTTGAACAGGTTGGCGTGCAGGTCGGCCCACCACTCGCGGGCGGCTTGGATGGTGAAATCCGGAAATGACGAAAGGCCGGGCCACATCTCTCCCTCGAACGGCTTGCCCTCGGGTGTCTTCACAAAATAATCGTGGTCGCGCGCCTCGGTGTAGGGTGGAAACTCCTCATCCACGGCCACCGCTGAATTGAGGATGGGAATCACCTTGAAGCCAAGCGCGTGCAGATCGTCGATGAGGCGCCGAGCGTCGTGGAAATCGGTGGGATTGAAGGTAAAGGAGCGGAACCGGTCCATGTAGTCGATATCAAGATAAATGACGTCGCACGGAAAATGCAATTCTCGAAAGGTACGGGCCACTTCCATGACCCGCCGGTCCGGCGTGTAGCTCCAGCGGGACTGCTGGTAGCCCAGCATCCACTTCGGCTGCATCTCCATGGTGCCGGTGAGCGCCACGTACCTCCGCACGACGTCGCGGGGGGTGGGGCCGGCGATCACGTACAGATCGATGTCACCGGTGTCGACTTCGATCTCCACCAGCGTCGGATCAGTGGCGCTCATGTCGAAGCGACTGCGCGCGGTGTTGTCCATGAACACGCCGTACCAATCCGTCTCGCCGCGGCTGAGAAATACCGGAAAGCTGTCGTACAACGGCGTCCGGCTCGGCGTGTGGGTGGTCGTGTCGGAGTTCCACATGGTGCAGACGCGGTCGCGCCGATTCATGGGGCCGGTGTTGTCGCCGAGGCCAAAATAAGGGGCGCGCGGGTTGGTTTCGAGCGTCATCCGCATGCCACCGGTCGCGCGTGGAACCACTTCTCGGATGGTGAGGTGGCGTCCGGCGGAGCCGCTCACCGTGGCGCCTCCATCCGCCTCGAAGCTCAGCCTGAGGGCGTCTTCGACGATGGTGCCCGGCCGTTGGAACGTCAGCGCCCGCGACGTCCGATGGGGGACCGCATGGACCACGTTGCGGGGGTGAGCGCCAGGCGCCCTGCAATAGAGGCGCAGCACGCCCGCCTCCGGCGAGGTGACTTCAATGCGCCCGGCGGCGAGGGCAACGACAACCTCGGCGTCAGTGGCGCGAATCTCTCCCATGGGGGCCAGCACGGCGGTGGTCATGGCGGTGCGCTTGGCAGTTCAGGGGAGGGTCTCCTCCCTGGTCGGCTTGTAGATGATGCTCAGGTCGCCGTCGTTGTAAAAGTTGAGCTTGATGGTGGTGGTCGGAAACGTCCACACGCGGCGGATGCGCTTGCCTATCACGGAGTCCAGGTCGTCGTTTCGCGCGCGGCCGTACTGGGCCGTCATCTGCTTCTCAAGGGCGGCAAAGTCGGCGGCGGTACCGCCCGGGTAGCGCACCGGGCGAACGTACACGCCGGACAGTTCGCCGGTTCCCCGACCCACCGGAAAAAGCACGGAATATTCTCCGCCGCCGATGTAGCGCCGCTTGATGTAGAAGCGCACCAGGTTGCCCGGATTCTGGTATTGCCCGGAAAAGGGCTCCAATTCATCGCCGTAGGCCTTTTTCGAATCCGCCTCGGTCCAGTCCCACCTGACTTCTTCCCAGCCGGCCACGCCTTTCGGGGGCTTGCCGTCCCCGGCCGGCGGGGCCGGGCGCGAGGCGCTGCGCTCGACGAACTTGACGCCTGCATGGTGCCTCCCTTGAGCGCGACCACCTTTTGCGCGTGCAGGTAGGTCTTTGACGTGCGGGTGTAGCCGGTCTCGGTGGCCTTGTAGGAGAGGAACAGCCAGAGGTGCACGTCGCCGTTGTCCGGGGTGAACTTTTCCGCCTCCAGCAAGATTGGGATGGCTTCCCTGTACTGCTGGCGCATGGCCAGATCGCGGCCCCTGTCGAGGAGGGCGAAGGCCTGAGCCGGGTCCGGCTCGCTGGGGACGGCGGCTGTCGCCGTCGGGGATGCGGGCGCGGCGGAAGGAGTCATCGTCGGGGTGATGACCACCGATGGAATCTCGGACGAAACCGACGGCTCGCTCGAACGCCCGCATCCGAATGCGGTCAGCGAGAAGACCAGTGCGAGGATGAAAAGCTTGCGTCCCACGCGATGCCTCCCAGAACGACGTCCTGGGATAGTGCCGCACGCCGACGCCGCCTCCCGCCAGGGGAAGAATGAGTTGCCGCAGTGTCTTCGGGTGGGCTCCAAGCCTGCCTGGCCGCGACTCGCTGACCACGCTGCAGTGCGCGGTGTCGGTGGCTGACCACGCTGCAGTGCGCGGTGTCGGTGGCTGACCACGCTACTGTGCGCGGTGTCCGTCGCTGACACGCTACTGTGCGCGGTGTCCGTGGCTGACACGCGGCGATTTTTTGTTATGGGCGGCCCGATGTGAAGTTGGTGAGGATACCCAACAGCGAGCCA
>VGFD01000105.1 GCA_016868975.1 Armatimonadota bacterium
TAGGAGGGAATCACGTCCACCAGGTCGCGCAGGTAGACCGGCGTCCCGGCGTTGGTCATGGTGATCACCGTGTTGGCGATGTCCTGCGGCGTCTTGAACGCGCCGGAAGGATCGATGTGCAGCGAGCTCCCGGAAATGTCGAGCTGGCCGCCGCTCATCATGATGTTGCGCGCCGAAAGCAGATCCCGGATATTCGTGGGGCTCAGGCCGTAAGCGCCGAGCCGTTCCTGCGAATACACCAGGAACACCATTTGCTGGAGGAGCCCGCTGCGCGCGACCTTGGCCACCTGGGGGACGACCTTGAAGCTCTTTTCCAGAAGCTCGGTAAAGTCTCGAGCTGCTCGTAGGAATACTTGTCACCGGCCACGGCGGCCACCGTGTCCAGGGTGGTTCTCGGATCGCGGATCAGGGCCGCGTCCCAGGAGTCCGGGTGAAACTGCGCCATCTGGAGGCGATCACGCAGGAACCCTTGCAAGTATTTCTGCAGTTTTTCATCGCTGGCGCGCGTCCAGCCGTCCATGCCGATAAATCCTGGGCCCTGGACCACCTTCATGTCGCGCGCCAGACCGTCGTGCTCGGCAGCGCGGCGGAACAGTTCGGCCGGCTCGTTGGCGCGCCGCAGCGACACCGAATCTGGAAAGCCGTACAGAATGGTCACCCGCTGCTCGCCGGGCCGCGGCTTTGATTTTACCGTGGCACGCACCGCCTCGATCTGGTGCCGGATGGTCAGCGCGCGGGGAATCAGCTCTTCCCGCGTGGTCCGCGGGCTGGCTACGGTGAGCATGAGCGCGGCGGTGTCGCCGAAGTCGCGGATGAAATTGACCGGCCCGGCGCCGTCCGGCAATTGCGTGCCTTGCAGCTTGAGGGCGATGTCGTCAAACTCCTTGGCGGTGTCGTTGACGCTTTGCTCAAGGTACACATAATTAATTGATATGCCGTTGCGGACCGTGGACTCGAGTTTGTCGACCTTGGAATTGTCCGCCATTTTCTCTTCAACGGCCTTGGTGACCAGCTGCTCGACCTTTTCGGCGCTCATCCCCCGCCATGAAGTAAGGGAAACCGCCTGCCGCACCGGCACGTCCGGGTCCTTGCGCTGCGGCATGGCGTAATATCCGAAAACTCCCCATAAGACCGTGAAAACCAGCAGCACCCAGGTGATCTGGGGGAATTCCACCGCGTAGCGCGAGGCGTTGTGGGTATGTTCGATACGCTCCTCGTCGGTGAGGTGGCCCATCAGGGCACCACCCGCACCGGGTCGCCGTCGGTGGCCATGGCCGCGCCGGAGGTGACGATCTTTTCGCCGGCCCGCACGCCGCCCAGCACGGTCATTTTGTTGCCGACCGCGGGGCCGAGGTTCACGTCCCGCAGGCGCGCGATGGATTGTCCGCCTGATTGTTCGAGCACGAACACCGCGTAGCCGTCCGGGTCCTTCTTCGACCGCACGATGGCCGAGAGCGGCACGACCAGAACTTCCTTGTTTGCGGCCTGGTGTTCGAGCTTTACCTCGCCAATCATGCCGGGCTTGATTATCCGCAGCTCGTTGAGCAGTGAAATTTCGACGTCAAACACGCGGCTCTTGGGGTCCGCGGCCGGCGACACGCTGCTGATGCGCCCCACAAATTGTCGGGAGGGGAACGCCTCAAAGCGAATCGCGAGGTTGTTGCCCACCTTCATGCGGTCCACCTCGGTGTCGGCCACCGAGAAAACCATTTTCAGCCAGCCTGTTTCACCCACGCTGACGCCCACCGTCCCCGGCGAGACCAGCGTGCCCACTTCCACGTTGCGTGCCAGCACGACGCCGTCCAGGGGAGAGCGCAGGCGGCAGTCCTCCAGGGCGATACGGGCTTGATCGACCTGCGCGGAATATCCCTGGAGGGCCGCGTCGGCCTGGGCCACCTGCGCCGAGGCCTGCGTCACCACCACGTCCGCCTGCCCGACCTGGGCCTGCGCCTGTTGCAGCCGCGATCGGGCCGCCGTCACGCCGGCCTTCGCCGCGTCGATTTTCGTCTCCGCCGAGCGGATGCCGGCCAGCGCTTCGTTTACCTTTCCGCCGGTGCTCTCGTGGGTGGCGCGCGCGGAATCCCAGTCCGGCTTGGTGATGGCCTCCGCCTCCCACAGTTGTCTGGCGCGCTCGTAGGCGGCGTCCGACTGCATGCGGCCGGCCCGCGCCTCGGTCAACATCCCCTGGGCCTGCCGCAGCCCGGCCCGCGCCTCCTCCAACTGGGATTGCGCCTGGGCGAGGCCGTCGCGCGCCTGCTGCACGCCGCTCACTGCCTGCGCCTGGCTGGCGCGCGCCTCGGCAAAGCGTCCCCGCGCCGTGTCGGCGGCGGCCACGCCGGCCCGGTATTGCGCCTGGGCCTGGGCCACGCGCGCGAGGTAGTCGCCTTCTTGCAGCCGCATGAGGATATCGCCCTTGCGGACGCGATCGCCGGCGTGCAGGTCGTTGGAGGGGCCGATGCTGTGCGGCACCTGCATGATGGCTGCCACGTAGCCGCCGTTCTTGAACGCCAGGTCGACCCGGGTGAACGGCTTCACCGAGCCGGCGTAGCGAATTCCCGCAATCCGGCTGGAGGTGTAGCCCACCGATTGGACGCTCACCGCCGGAATTGTTTTCTGGGGCGTCTTGTCGCCGCCGCATCCAGCGCAGGCGAGGAGCACGGCCACCACAATCCAGAAACGCATCTACTCTTCCCCCATCGCTCGGGCGAGCGCCGCGCGGGCCACGATCCACGAGGCCATCGACTGCTGCCACTGGCTGTTGGCGTTGGCGAACGCCGTCTGCGCCTGCAGGTAGTCTTGCAAGAGGATGTCTTTCACGCCGAAACGCTCCTTTGCCACGCGCACTTGCTCGCGGGCCGTCTCCAGCGCGAGCGCGTTGGCCTCGACCAGTTCCTTCGTTTCGGCCAGGTTGCGGAACTGCGCGTGGACGTCGAGGACGACATTGGCGCGGGCATCCGCCTCCAGCGCGCGCGCCTCGTCGAGCTTGCGCTCCAGCTCGAAGAGCTCGTTGCGGCGCTGTCCCCAATCGAGCGGCGTCCACTGGAGCACCGCGGTGGCCGTGAAAATCTCGTTGGGCAGAGGACCCGCACCGTACGGCCGCAGCATCCGTACCTGGAGACTGAGATCGGGGATGTTTTCGGAGCGCTTGGCCTTCGCGGCCAGCTCTGCCTGCGCCACCTGCAGCACGGCCTGGCGGACCTCGGGGCGCTGGGCGAGCGCGCGGTCGGACACCGCGTCCAGGTCCTTCGTGATCGGGTCCTCGGCGGGGAGGTCGGTCACCACGTCAAACTGCGTGTTGAGCGGCCGCCCCATCAGCGCGTTCAATTGCTCGCGCGCATTGTCCGCGGCGTTTTTCGCGGTGAGGTTCTGGTAGCGCTGCTGGGCCACTTTCGAGCGGGCGTCGAGCATGTAGTAGCGCAGCACGGAGCGGGTCGACACCAGCTTCGTCATGACGCGCTCCGACTCGCGGAGGAAGTCGAGGGCCTCCTCGCCGGCCTGCAGCGCCACCTGGGCCTGCAGCACGCCGTAGTAGGCCTGCTTGACCTGGGCCACGACCGCCTGGCGCTGCGCGCGCGTTCTCCGTCGCGATGTCCGTCCCGCGCTCCTGGATGCGCGCGTTCAAGCCGATCCGCGTGAGCTGGGTGAGGGGCTGGGTGATGCTGGCGTCCAGGAAGAACGTGTCCTCCGGGGGAGCGGTCACCGCGGTGGCCGTGCCGGGGATGGGACCGATGATCGGATACGTGCCGAACACGCCCTGCTCGAAACGGAAGTTGATGGGCGTGAGCTGGCGGCCGGCCTGGGCGTTGATCTGGACGTTGGGGAACTGCTGGGCGCGGACGGCTTTGGCGGCGTGCTTGGACTGGGTGACGCGCAGCTTCGCGGCGTTGAGCTGGCGGTTGTGGGCGAGCGCCTGCCCGATGGCCTCTTCCAGGGTGAGAACGGTCGCCGCATGCGCGGGCCAGCCGACCAGCGCGAGCAGGAGAATCAGCCACGCCCCGCCGGCAACGATTCTCATGGTGTCTGAGCCCGCCTACTTGGCGTCTCGTTGCGCTTGTCCTTCTTGTTTACATCACGGCAATGGCGCGCGTGCGGGCTTTCGGATATGCTGGAGGCATTCACAGCGGAGGAGCCCGTCCATGACCATCGGATCGCTCAGCGGAGTCCCTCAAGGTGTTGTCCAGGCGCCCGCGCGCCGCGCCGCGGAGGCGGCTGGCGGGCCGGCGGACGCGGTCGAGCTGTCGGCGGCGCCTCGCGAGGACGGCTGGAAGGCGGCCACGGACGCGACTGCAGCAGCGCTTCCCGCGTCCGCTTCAGCCGGCTTCCGCCTCATCATGGGAGGCCCCCCGGGAGCGGGAAAGTCCACCATCGGCCGCATGCTGGCCGAGCGGCACCACGTCCCGCACATTTCGATGGGTGACCTGCTGCGCGACGAGATCGATCGGGGCACCGAGATCGGCAAGACCATCGAGCCCATCCTCAAGCGCGGTGACCTGGTGGACCACGCCGTCGTGGCCCAGGTGCTCGGCAACCGGCTCGACTTGCCGGACGCCGCCAGCGGGTTCGTGCTCGACGGATTTCCCCGCCGCATGGAGGACGTGAGTTCCCTGGAGGAGTGGCGTGTGCCCCGGGGCGTCGCGCCCGTCCGCATGCTGGAGCTGGACGTGCCGGTCGAGGAAGTCCTGCGCCGCGTCGAAAACCGCCGTGTTTGCGAAAACCACCACACGGTGGACATCAAGCGCGACCCGCCGCGCGTCGCCGACCATTGCGACCAGGACGGGCTGCCGCTGGAACGCCGCCCGGACGACGCGCCGGCCACGGTGAGGCACCGTTTCGACGTGTACTACGCGCAGACGCAGCCGGTGCTGAAGCACTACGACGGGCTGGGGCTCTTGAGCCACGTGCAGGGGGTGGGCACGCCCGATGAGGTGCTGCGGAGGGCCATCGAGAAGGTTGGCTGAAGGTGATGTCGTTTCGGCTTCGCGCCGCAGCTTTTACGACTGCCTGTGCGTTGCCGTCGCCCTTGCACTACGGTACCCGCGGATGAGCGCCTGGTAAGTGCCCTGGCTCCCTCTGCGTCTCTTGGAGTGACAACGTCAGGGAGGTCCGCTCTATGCTTCGAATGGCACACGTGATTGTATTGCTGCTTGTGCTGGCCGCGCCAGCGCGGGCGGCCATTGACTACGCGCGGATGTCCCAGCCCGACGTGATGGAGCTTTTGCAACTCGGGCAGAAAGAAGAGTGGGAGGCGCTTATCGCCAAAGGGGAGGCCGCGGCGAAAAAGGCCGAGGCCGCGCACGACACCAGCGGGATATTTTTCATCAACCAGCAATTGTGGCTGGCCTATTTCAACCTCGGCCTCGGCGACGAAGCGATGGCCGCCAACGCGCGCAGCAAGCGCGCGTATTATGAGCTGACTCGGGATGATCCGGCGCAGGCCGGACTGGCCACGCTGCAATATGCGAACGCGCTGGCCACCGGCGGCGAGCCGCAGAAGGCGATTGCGCTGGTCGACGAGACGCTGAAGACGACCCCGAAGGATTTCCAGTATCGCGACATGCTGGTCTGGCAGAAGGCCGTCGCGCTCTACATGATGGACCGCACGAAGCAGGCGGCCGCCGCGCTCGACGACGACGCGAAAGCGCTTGGCGGAGGATTTGCGGCGGCCAACGAGTGGCTGCTGGCGTCGGAAATGCTGGCGGCCGAAACCGAGGACGCCGCGGAGGCGCAGCGGTTGGGGAAGGCGGCGCTGGCGGCATTCACGCCGCTGGCGGCCAACGGCACGGTGATGGTCGGCGGGCGCGGGGACGCCTCGTTGCTCCCCCGCGCGATGGCGGCCGCTGGACAGCACGCAACGGCGATCCCGCTCTACGAAAAATATTGCGGGGATTTTGTAGTGCGGCCCGGCGTGGCGCAGTCGCAGCGCAACGTGTACCAGATGAACGCCGTGCTGGGTTTCTGGGAAGACCGGGCCGGACATGCCGATAAGGCTATCACGCACTACACGGCGGCCATTGACGCGCTCGACCGCACGTGGTCGCGGCTCAAGGTGCAGGAGAACAAGGAATCCTTGATGGCGTCCGGCCATCCGTTCTACGTGCCGAAGCCGACCGTGGTCTATGAGCGCTTGATTCTGCTGCTGCTCTCCAGCAAGCGGGAAGCCGACGCCCTGCGCCTCGCCGAGCGCTTCAAGGCGCGCGCCTTCGTGGACTTGCTGGGGCGTCGCGCGGAGAAAATCCCCGGAAAAGCGCCGGCCGGAATCCTGCAAGAGGAGCGCCGCCTGTTCAAAGAGTTGGCGAAAACCCAGAAACCCGGCGCGCAGGCCGCGGCCGCAACCGCCCTGGCCGCGCAGTATGGGGCGATTCTGGACCATATCCGCGAGGCGGATCCGGAACTGGCCGACATCATCTTGCCGCGCACGGTGACCGTCGCGGATATTCAGAAACTGCTCGACCCGGATACCGTGCTGCTGAAATATTTCGTGGGCGCGGAAAAGACCGTCGCCTGGGTGATCGGGCCCAGGAAGATCGATTTCGTGGTGCTGCCCGTGGGTCGCGCGAAACTGGCCCGTTCAGTGGATACGTGCCTCAAGGTGATGAGCCGGCCGGGGCCGGCCGCTCCCTTGAAGCGCGACCTGAAAACGCTCAGCGACATGGTGCTCGCGCCCGTGCTCCCCGCCCTGGGCAGCGCAAGGCGCGTGGTGGTGGCGCCGCACGGGTTGCTGCACTACGTGCCATTCGCGGCGCTGTTGGATGCGAAAGGCGATTATTTGATCGCCACGCGCGAGGTGGCCCAGGTGCCAAGCGCGAGCGTGCTGGCGTTCTGCGCGCGGAAAAATCCGCGACGCGGGCGCGCGTTCGACGTGGGGAAGGCGAAGACGGTGGCGTTCGCGCTGGGCAACACGCAGCCGGCCGCGAAGGAGTGGCAGCCGCTGCCGGGCACCGCGGACGAGGTGAAGCGCATCCAAAAGGTGCTGCCCAACACGAAAGTGATAGCGGGCCCGCAGATGAAGCGCGCGGCGGTGGAGCAGAACGTGGCCGCCGCGGATCTTGTCCACTTTGCCACGCACGGGCATTTCAACGACGAGAAGCCGCTTGCGTCGTGCCTGGTGTTCAGCGACGCGCTGATGCCGGTGTCCGAGGTGTTCGGACTTAAAATGAAGGCGTACTCGGTGGCGCTGAGCGCCTGCCAGACCGGTCTGGGCCGCGTGATGGCGGGCGACGACGTGGTGGGCCTGACGCGCGCGTTCATTTATGCGGGGACGCCGGCGGTGATTTCCACGATGTGGAAAATCGCCGACGAGTCGACGGCCAGACTGATGGCCGGCTTCTACACGAGCCTCGCCAAAATGGACCGCGCGGCGGCGCTCCGCAAGGCGCAATTGGAGATGCTGGCCGATCCCACCACGGCCCACCCGTTCTTCTGGGCGGCGTTCGTGGTGGCGGGAGACTGGAAGTGATCTGTCAACAGGGGTTGAACGGGTTCGGCCTCGAATCCTTCAGAAAATCGACACGAGGAGTATTCCCATGCAGCCAGACGAGGTGACTCGACAGGCGATGGCCCTGACGCTTCAGGAGAGGGCAGAGCTTGCACAACGACTGCTTCTCAGCCTGGACGAAGCGCCCGAGTCAGAAATTGAGCAACTCTGGATTGAAGAGGCCGAGCGTCGGCTGGATGAGTACCGTAAGGGCGCCGTGCGTGCCATTCCGGCTGGCGAAGTTTTTGCGCGGTTAGTTTTCAGCGGCCGTTCATAATGCAGTGCTTTCAATTACAGCAAATCCCCACGCGGCGCCCACGGTCGGGCGCGCAGTTCGCAGCAAGCGGGTAAAGCGATTCCCGTATTCACTATTACATTCGGTCGAGAACGATGGTGTCGTGATTGTCGCGGTCGCCCATCACAGGAGACGACCTGGCTATTGGAGTGCGCGGTTGCAGGACAGGTAGCCCCTCAGGGGAAGCACAGACGTTGGGGCCTCGAGGTCATGTGCACGGAGAGTTGTTTGCATGAATTTTCGTTATCGCGTGATTTGGACGGTTCTGTTGGTGGCAGCAGTGGTCGGGTTCAACCTGCCCACCTTTGGCGCCGATGCGCCGGACTTTCTGGTGGCGCCCTACGTGCAGCTTGGCAATCGGCCGGACTTTTCGGACGCGATGACCCTGATGTGGCATGCTCCCGATCGGGACGCCGCATGGGCCGTGGAGGTGAAGCGGCCCGACGGCTGGCAAAAGATGGCTCCGCCACGCGGGAGCCGGCTTCATTATCCGGACCGCGACGCGTTTCGCATCTACACCGCCCAGTTGCGCGGTTATCCGCCGGGCAGCCGCTTCGCTTATCGCGTGAAGCGGGACAACACGGTGGTGTTTCAGGCCAGCGGCCAGTCCCGAAAGGGGCCTGGTGCGCCAACCCGGATCGCGGTGATGGGCGACACCGGGACCGGCACGCCGGGACAGGCGGCCGTCGCCTATCGAATCAACGAATTTCAGCCGGACTACGCGGTCATTCTTGGAGACATCGCCTACAGCCGCGGCACGGTAAAGAATTATTACGACTGGTTCTATCCGCCGTACAACGCAAACAAGGCGAGCATGAAGGACGGCGGGCCCTTGATGCGGGCCCTTCCCTTTGTTGGAGTGGCCGGCAACCACGACATTTCCATCTCGTGGAAATCCATCACGGATCTCGACAAGATCCCCGACGCGCTGGCCTATTTCTTTTTCTGGGATCAGCCGTTGAACGGCCCGCTGGGCGTGGTGGGCCCGTTCACGCCGAAGCTGGCCGGAAGCGACGCGGCGAAAAAACGATTTCTTGCCGCGGCCGGCAAGCGTTTCCCGCGCATGGCGAATTTCTCGTTCGACTACGGCAACGTGCACTGGCTGGTGCTCGACTCCAATCCCCACGTAGACTGGAGGGACGCGAAGCTGCGCGCCTGGGTGGCCGCCGATCTCGACGCGGTGCCGAAAGGCGTCTGGCGCATGGTGGCCTACCATCACGCCGCCTTCCACTCGTCCTCGCACCACGCGGACGCCCTGCAGATGCGAGCGCTTGCCCGCCTGTTCGAGCAGAAGCACGTGGACGTCGTCTTTGCCGGTCACGTCCACGAATATGAGCGCCCGCACCCGATCCGATATGGCGCGGAGGGGACCATCACCGTCGACCGCAGCTACGACGGCGTCAAGGACACCACGCCCAACGGCGTCCTCTACGTGACCAGCGGCATCGGCGGCCAGCGCGGCGCCAGCGAGTACCTGGGAGGCGTCGCCTATCGCCCGAAGGTCTACACCAACGTATACGACACCAGCCAGGCCTCGTACACGGCCGTCGAGGTCAACGGCGCCCGCATGGAACTCCGCCAGATCGGCGCCGACGGGAAGATCGTCGACCGGTTCGCCCTGACGCGCTAAAGAAGGCTTCCCCCCCGTCGGAATGGAATGAGCCGCCCGCAATCTCCCTGATATGAGGCTCAACCGAATGCGACGACTCCTTGCCGCTCTTGCCGTTCTGCTTCTCACTGGAGCCGCCCTGGCCGCCGAAAATCCGAAGGCCAGTGACGCCGTTCAGGCCGCACTGAAGGCGCAGGCCGAGGCCTGGAACAAGGGCGACCTCAGTGGATTCCTCGCCATGTACGTGAACACGCCCACCCTGACCGCGGTAAACAGCGGCCAGGTTGTGAAGGGCTTTGACGCTCTCCGCGCGCGCTACGAGCAGAGCTACAAGACCGGCGGCCAGCCCATGGGCACGCTGAAGTTCGAGGACGTCGCGGTCACCGAGATCGGCCCCAACGGCGCGCTCAGCGTGGGCAAATTCCGCCTGGATCGTGACGGCAAGCCGCCCGCCGAGGGTGTTTTCACGCTGGTCTGGGAGAAGACGCCGGCCGGCTGGCGCATCCTGCACGACCACCGCTCATTGACCCCCGCGCCGGCCGCCGCCGCGGATTCCGGCCAACTTGTCGTCGAGGACCTGATCGTTGGCAAAGGAGACACCGCGCTGGTCGGAAATCGTGTCACGGTGCACTACACCGGCTGGCTGACCGACGGCAAGAAGTTCGACTCCAGCCTGGACCGCGGCCAGCCGTTCGAGTTTCAGCTCGGACAGCGGCATGTCATCGCCGGCTGGGAGCAGGGCGTGCTCGGCATGAAGGTCGGCGGCAAGCGCAAGCTCACCATCCCCCCCGCGCTGGGGTACGGCTCGCGCAGCGTGGGGGGCGGATTGATTCCGGCCAACTCCACGCTGATTTTCGAAGTGGAGTTGCTCAAGGTTTCACCGCCGTAGCCACGCCCGGAATTCAGCTTTAGCCACCGGGTGGCTAAGCAGGTCGGAATTTAGCCACCGGGTGGCTAAACAAGTCGGAATTTAGCCGCCGGGTGGCTAAACACGGTGGGGCGGCGAGTCGACCAGCCGAAACCCGAAGTCTTCATATTGATAGTGCGGCGGCAGGCTGCTGCGCGCCGTGCACGCCGTCACCCGAATCTGGTGGCGCCAGGAGCCGCCGCGGGCCGCGCGCCGCGTTCCATTTTCCGGGCCGCGGGGATTGTCGGCGCCAGACACCGCATACCAGCGGGAATCGTACCAGTCGAGACACCACTCGTGTACGCCGTCCGCCATGTGAAACAATCCGAATCCGTTCGGCTCGCCGTCTCCCAGCAACGGCGGGCCGCCCGACGGCCCCCAGGGAACCTCGCGCACCTCGTCCCCCCAGGGGAATGCGGCGTCCATCCGCCCACCGCGTGACGCCCACTCGCGCTCCGCCTCGGTGGGAAGCCGGCCGCCGCGCCACGAGGCGAATGCGCATGCGTCATGCCACGACACCCCGCAAGCCGGTTGCCGCTCATCCGACAGATGGGACACCGACCAGCACGACGGCGCCGGACAAGAGGTCGCGTCCAGAAATTCCTGATATTGGGCGCGCGACACCGGAAACCGCATCATCAGAAATGCATCCACCGTCACCCGGTGCCGCGGCCGGGTGTTGTCCGGCCCGTCGTCGGTGCCCATCCAGAAATCCCCGGCGGGAATCGCGACCCAATCGCTCAACGCCAGTCGCCGAGGATCACAAAGGGCGCCCAGTAGAACGGGTGCGGCCTCGTACGCAGCATTTCCACCTCGGCTCGCTGCAGCGCCTTGCCGCGCGACATTCCCTGGCCCAGCCCCGTATAGAACGACACCATCAGATCCCGCGTCGACTGATCCTCCACGCTCCACAGACTGGCCACCACGGTCGGCGTGCCGGCGATGCTGAACGCCTCGGCGAGGCTGGTCAACTAAGAGCCGGGCTGCGATTCCGCAAGCGCCGTCTCGCACGCGGACAGTGTGACCAGGCGCGTCCCTTGCAGCGGCAATTCAAAAATCTCGGGGATGCGCAGGCGGCCCTGCTCGTCCGCGCCGGCCAGCACCATGTACGACGCGCTCGGATCGCGGCTGTCGAGCACGCCGTGCGTGGCGAGGTGCAGGTAGGCCACCGCGCCCTGCAATTTCAACAATTTCGATTCCGTTGCCTGATCGCGCACGAACACCTGGGATTTCGGAAACAACGCGGCAACCGCTCTGGCTTCATCCTGCGCGGATTGGAGGCTGCCGTCCGGGTTTCCGAAGGCGATGAGCGGGCCCTGGCCGGCCGTGTTCTTTTCCGCAAGCTGTGCCACGTCGCTGGCTTTTCCCAGCACCGCCACCTGCTTGCGCTCCACCAGGAATTCCAGGCCTTCTCCCTTCCCGCGCGCCATGGCCTGCAGCGGCACGTAGAACAGGCTGCCGGTGGGGATGAACGCGACCACCTCCTTTTTCGCCAGTTCCTCCTCGATTGGCGCCACGATGACGTCGTACAACCCGACCAGCACGTTTTTCAGCGGCTTTGCCTGGGGGTCGCTCCATTTCCAGTCGGGGTTGGGCCTTGCGGCGTAGCGGCGGATTTCGTCGCGGAATCCGCGCACCAGCGCTTCCACCTGCGCGCGCCCCACCGGTACCGAGCGGATACGGAACGAATCGTGCGTCACCACGAAAAGATAGGTCGTTTGCGCGGACGGGAAAATCTGCACGAGCACCGCATTTTGCGGAATTGCCTTCTGCACCGCCGCGAAATTCACCGGGCGCACGGCCAGCAGGCGCTCGTAATCCGGGTCCTGCTGGCGGATTTTTCCGAGCGCGGTGAAAAATTCGGCCTTGCTGCTGGCCAGCAATTCAGACACGTACTTGCGGTTCTGTTTTTTGCTGGTGGTCAGCTCGCGCTCCAGGGAGCGGACCTGCTCCTGCGCCTTCACTGCCTTCTGCAGCGCGTCGCGGACCTCCGGATTGCGCGCCTGAACCTGTCTGGCGTCAATGGTGGTGCTGGTCTTCACCGCCTCCTTTCGGTCGAGCGTGGAGAGCGCGTCCTGACCCTGCCCGGCTTCCACCTGGAGGCGCGCAAGCATCTCATAGATGTCCGCCCATTCCCGGGAGGACACGTCGCTGCCGCCCAGCGCGGAAACGTACCCTTCAATTTCCTTGACAGCCTCGGAGAGAGCCTTGATCGCGCCCGCGCTGTCGCCGGTCAGCGCGCGCAACTCTC
>VGFD01000106.1 GCA_016868975.1 Armatimonadota bacterium
CAGTTCATGCAGTCGTTCGATTATTTCATCAGCCTGGATCGCCGGCACAACTTGATGTTCCGCCTCACCCCGGAGGCGCGCTGGGAATGTGACGTGCACGAGCAGTTACAGGGGCTGCACGGCACCCGCCTGTGCCTGCCGTACGTGTATTATCACTACGGCTACGTGATGCCCAACAGCCAGATTCTCGACAAGTGGCAGCAGTATCAATCGCTGGGCGACGGGAGCCTCAACCGGGATGAGCTGGCCGGCGCCGACCTGCTGCGCATGTTCGAGCATGAGGTGCCCCGCTGCATGCCGTATTCCTGGGGACATCCGCCCACCATGAAATCGCATCTGCAGCAGCCGGCGGATGCGGCGGTCACGCTGTTCAAGCAGATGTGCGCGGAGCGTCTCCACCAGCCGGTCCCGTGGATGGTGTCGGTTCTGCGCCGCCTCAATTACCGCCTGCGCGTTTTCTGGCGCGCCCTGCAGGCCTTCCCCATGGCTCCCCGCGTGTGGGGCACGCTGCTGCGCATGGCGCTTTGAGGCACCTCGCCGCGCTGGCCGTTTTTCTCGCGGCCGCGCTCGTGTGGTCCTGGCCGCTCCCCCTGCACTGGCGCGAAAGCCTGGCCGGCACGCTGGGCGACCCGCTGCTGCTGGCCTGGACCCTGTCCTGGGACCTGCACGCGATTCGCCACGGGCTGCCGCTGTTTGACGCGAATATTTTCGCGCCGTCGCCGCTCGCGCTGGCATTCTCCGATCACCTGCTGGGGGAATTGCCGGTTTTTGCCGCCGCAAGATTACTCGGAGCGGGCACGATCTCCGCGTACAACACGACCTTCATCGCAATGGTGGCGCTCAACGGCTACGCGGCGTGGCTGCTGGCGCGCACGCTGGGGTGCTCGAGCGGCGCGTCGTATCTCGCGGGCATGGGATACGCGTTCGCACCCTGGCGCCTGGCCCACGTCGATCACCTTGCCTTCCAGGCCACCGCGGGATATGCGCTCGCGCTGGCGGCGTGGGTGGCGGCAGGCCAGGCGCGCGGCTGGTATGCGGCGATGGCCGCCGCGCTGGCATGGCAGTCTTTGTGCGGCGGATATCACGCGGTGTACGTGTTGTTCTTTTTCTCCTTGCTCGCCGTGTTGAGCGCCCTGCATCGCCGCGCCATGAAGGCGCTCGTCGGCCCGCTCGCCGCGCTGGTTGCCGCCTACCTCGCCACGCTGCCCTTCCTGCTGCCCTACGTGCGCATGAAAAATGCCCTTGGACAGATTTCCGGCGCGCATCCTGACTGGGGCGCATCCATCGTGTCGTTTTTCACCGCGCCGCCGGCGGACAATTACTGGGGATGGACCGCGCGGCTCTGGGGCCAGGCAACGTACCCCGAAGCGATGCTCTTTCCGGGCCTGACGGTGGCTGTTCTCGCGTGGCTGGCGATGCGCCGCAAGAAAACGGCGCCGGCCTCCCGCTCGCTGCTTGACGTGCCCATCGTGCTGCTGCTTTTGTGGTGCCTTTGGATCCAGATCACCGGCGGCGGCGAGTGGACGGTCGCCGGCGTGAAGATCCGCGCGCACGGGACCAGCACGCCCAGCTCCGCGCTGTTGATTCTCGTGGGGTTGAGAATCGCGCTCGACCGACGCGCGCGCGAGGCCATCGCGGCCCGATTTTTCGCCGCGGAGGAACCCCTCGCGATCCTCGGCGTGCTGGGAGCCTGCGCTGGCGTTCTGGCATTTTACGGCACCGCCACACTGGCCGGCTTCGTCATTCCCGGCCTGGGCTCATTGCGCGTGCCAGCGCGAATCTTCCTCATGGCGCAACTGTTGCTCAGCGTGATGGCCGCGCGATATGCAACAAAAAGCGTGCATACCGCTGGAATCTGCACGCTTCTCGTTGCAGTCGCCTTCGCCGAGGGCCTCGGCTGGCCCATGCCGGTGGGCACCCCGATCAGCAGCGCAAACCTGGCGCCCCCGGCGGCGCTGGTCGGCCCGGCCGGGGACGTGTACCGCTGGCTGGCCTCGCAGCCGGACGCCGTGGTGGCCGAGCTTCCCACCCCGGACGCGGCGCACGATCTGGCCTACGGCTACGCCTCGACGCTGCACTGGCGCAAGCTGGTCAACGGCTCCAGCGGCTACTCCCCGCGCTACTATGACGCCCTCCGCGAGACGCTGCAAGGCTTCCCCGACGATGCCTCGCTGGACGCCTTGCGCCGCCTTGGCGCGACGCACGTCCTGGTGCATGGCGGGCCGGTGCTGCACGCGGATCTGGTGGAAGTCGCGCGCTTCGGCGAAACCATTGCGTACCGCATGTCGCCCGCCCCGCTGCCCCGCGATCCCGTGCTGAAGGACGAGATCGGGCGCGACGGGTGGAAAGTGACCGCCAGCCACGATCCGAACCCGCTCGGCTCGGTGCGCTTCCTCACCGACGACAATCCCCGCACCCGCTGGTCGACCGAGCGTTCGCAACAGCCCGGGGACAGCATCACCGTGGGCATGGGCGCGCCGCGGACGGTGGCCGGCGTGCGGCTGGAGCTGGGCCTGCGCGGCTCGGACTATCCCCGCGCCTATCGCGTGGAAACCTCGAACGACGGCGCCGCGTGGAAAACCGTTGCCGAAGGGCGCATCCTGGGGCCGCCGCTGGAGTCGTACCTCGCCAACCCGGCCAACCCGGCCGCGATCATCGGGTTCGAGCCAACCTCGGCGCGCTTCGTGCGCGTCGTGGTTACGGGCGCCGCGAAGCCTTTCTGGTCGGTGGCCGAGATCCGGTGCTACTCCCAAAAGGACATCCCCTGATCCCGGAGAAATAGCCGACGCTTGCGGAGGCCCTCCCACACAGTGAGCGTGAGTTTTTGCGCGGCTCCAGGCCGCGATCCGCATGAGATTTCAGAGGAGAAACACAATGACCACCATCAACAAGCAGGACCTGCTCAAAGGCAAGACGCGCATCGCCATCTGGGGCTCCGGATTCATCGGCGCCACCACCGCCATGGCATTCGCCAGCGAGGGCGTGCACGTCACCTGCTACGACATCAATGAGAACGCCGTGCGCATGATCAACGCCGGCCAGCTCGCCATCGCCAACCTGGAGCTGTGGTTCGGCGCCACCATGGACGAGTTCATCAAGAAGGGCCTCGTGCAGGCCACCAGCAATTGGGAAGACCTCAACAAGCCGGAGTTCGTGGCGCACCTGATCGCCATTCCCACCGAGCGCAACGGCAAGCCCTGGGACGGCGCCCTGCTCGACGTGCTGGAGAAGCTCAAGAAGATCGCGCCCCCGCTCGTGATCGTGGAGTCCACGCTGATTCCCGGCCAGCTCGACACGCTGGATCTCGGCAACCTCCGCGTCGGCGTGGCCCCGCGCCGGGACTGGTTCCACTCCCCGGACAAGAACTTGAAGAATCTCGACCGCGTGTTCGCCGGAATGACGCCGGAAGTCGGCGAGGACGTCCGCGAGGTGCTCAGCGTCGTGTGCGACAACCTCAAGCAGGCCAGCGATCACCTGGTGGCCGAGCTGGTGAAGTCGGTGGAGAACAGCCTGCTGCACGTGCCCGCCGTGTACGCGACCCAGCTCGCGCACGCGTATCCCCACGTGAACATCGACGAGGTGCTGCGGCTGGCGGCCACCCACTGGCGCATCAACCGCTACTATCCGTCGCTGGGGACCGGCGGCTACTGCATCCCGCTCTCGTCGCAGTACGTGTACCTGGGCGCGCGCGAGCCGCAGTACCTGACCATCGTGGAAGCCGCCGTGAAATCGGACCAGAACGAGCCGCACTTCATCGCCGGCCGCATCGCGCACCTGGTGGACGGAAACGTCGGCATCTTCGGCATTTCCTACAAGGGCGACCTGAAGGTGCACGCGCTGTCGCCCGCGCTGCCCATCATCGAGCACCTCAAGGCCGAGAAGCACCTCACCGTGACGGTCAACGATCCGTACTACACCGACGATGAGCTGCGCGTGATCACCCAGGTCGAGCCGTTCGACTCAGAGCAGAACCTGGGCGGCTTCAGCGCCATCATCCTGGTGAGCGACCACAAGATCTACGGCCGCGTGCCGCTCCACCGCCTGCTCGAAGAGATCAAGCCGGGCACCATCGTGGTCGATAACTACGGCATCTGGGCGAAGTACAAAAAACAGCTCCGCGAGGCCGGCATCAATTACTACAAGGTCGGCGACGCCGGCTGGACCCTCGCCGACGCGAAGCCGGTCAAGACGCTCGTCACCGCCGGTTAATCCTCCATTGGACATCCAGGGGATGTTCGCGTGGCCGGACGCCTCGCTGGACGCGCGCGGCCTCAGTGAGAAAATCCGCTTGGGACTGGCGAACCGCGCACATCCGCTGGGAGAGCGCGAGGCGCGATTGCTCGGGGAGTCCTGGGCCCCTCCGACGGGACCGGACCTCGACGCGCGCCTCGCGCTTCATTTCATGGAGCGCTTCGCGCCGATTACCGGTCGCGTCGCCAGGGGGCTTGCCTACACAGCGATCACCACCATGCGGCTGGAGCGTCCCATCGGCCAGCAAGAGGAATTCAACCGCGCGGCGCTGCTGTTTTCGCGCTGGGCGATGGATGAGATCGCGCGACTGCGGGCGCGCATTGACGGGCTGGAGGGGGGTCCAGGGGGGGCCGAAGGCCACTCCCCCTGGATCAAACCCATGGAGCAGCGTTGAGAATCATCCAGTACGTGGCCGACCTGCAGTCCGGCGACGCGGTCAGCGACATCGTGCGCGCTTTCGATCGGCTTTTCAAGAAATGGGGCCATACCGCCTCGATCGCCGCGGCCGGCTGGGGGGAAGACTTACGCGGGCTGGTCATTCCCTACCAGGACCTGCCGGCGCCGCTTACCAGTCCCGGCTTGATGGAAATATTGCACATCTACCATTTCAGCGTGGCCTGCTCGCCGCTCACCGAGAAATTTCGCAAACTGCCCGGGCGGCGCATGGTGGTGTACCACAACATCACGCCGCCGGAGTGGTTCCACGGCTATGACGAAGCCGCGCTGTGGTCGACCGGACTGGCCCGCGCCGAGCTGGCCGGGCTGCGCGAGAACGTGGATCTGGCACTCTCGTATTCTCCGTACAACGTGGGGGAGTTGCGCGACCTGGGTTTCCAAAAGGTGGACACGGTGCCGTTCGTGCTGGACTTCGCGCGTTTCCAGGTAGAGCCGGATCAGGCGCTCCTCTACAAACTAAAGCAGGACCAGCCGACCAACCTGCTTTTCGTGGGGCGTTTCGCTCCCAACAAGTGCTTTGAGGACGTCGTGCGCCTGTTCTATTTCTATCACCGCACGATCAATCGAAATTCCAAATTATACCTGGTGGGACCGCACAGCATCCCCGCCTACGTGGCGCGCGTGAAGGGGCTGGTCAACGAACTCGGGCTGGCCGACAGCGTTTCCCTGCCCGGAAGGGTTTCCGACGCCGAGCTGGCCGCGTATTATCGTGCGGCGGACGTCTTCGTCTCAATGAGCGCGCACGAGGGCTTTTGCGTGCCGCTGCTGGAGGCCATGCAGAACTCGGTTCCGGTGCTCGCCTACGCGGCGGCGGCCGTCCCGGATACGATGGGCGACGGCGGCATCCTGTGCCTGGAAAAGAATTTTCCCGTGCTCGCCGAGATGGTGCACTTGCTGGCCAGCGATGAAGCCCTGCGCGCGCGGGTAATTTCCCAGCAGGCGCTGCGGCTCACCGGGTTTGACGCCGACGCCGCGGAGAGCGGACTGCGCGCGGTCGTGGAGCCGCCCGCGTGAGCAAGGTCAGCGTCGTCATCCCGCTGTATAATTACGAGCACTACGTCGGCGGCTGCATCGAGAGCGCGTTGGGACAAACCCATCCCGACATTGAAGTGGTCGTGGTCAACGACGGCTCGAAGGACAATGGCGCTGAAGTGGCGCGGCGCTATCCGGTGCGAGTCATCGACCAGGAAAACCAGGGCGTGGCCAGCGCGGTCAACCGTGCCGTCGCCGAGTCGACCGGGGACTACGTCGCGTGGCTGTCGGCGGACGACCTGTTCTTGCCAGACAAAATCAAGCGGCAAATGGCGCTTTTCGACAAAGATCCCACGCTCGACTGCGTTTTCTCCAATTTGCGCTGGCGCGCGGTGGCCTCCGAGGCGCTGGAGTATTGTCCGCTGCCCCGCGAGGAGGCCGAGCGCCGCCTGCGGGAGGACGGGCAGGTGGACTGGGACACCGATTTCAAGCCGTGCCCCAGCGAGCAGATCCTGGGCAAGTTGCTGACCACGACGATTTTGATCTACCTGGGCACGACGCTCATTCCGCGGCGCATTTTCGACCGCCTGGGAGACATGGACGCGGCATATCGCCGCAGCCACGACTACGAGTTTGCCATGCGGCTGGCCGCCGACGGATGCAAGTTCCGCATGCTCGTGGAGCCGCTGGTGGTGTGCCGCGCGCACGCCGGCAACGCGCCCGCCTGGAAGGAGATCCGCGACGACGAAAACCGCGTGCGGCGAAAATTCCTGGCGAAGTGTACGCTGGAGCAGTTTTATCCGGGCTCGGCCGAGGATCCGAAAACGCTGGCCGAGCACGTGCGCTGGCTCTTGCACCACCGCATGCTGGAGGAGGCGCGCGAGGCCTACGACGCGCACGTGCGCGACCGGGCCCCGGGCGCCTGGTCTCTGGAGCTGGGCAAGGCGCTCATGGGAGCGGGCGAGAGCGCGCGCGCCCTGGTGGAGTTTGACAAGGCGGTGGCATTCGAGCCGGCGTCGATGATGGCCCACTACCTGCGGGGTGATGCATGTCGCGCGGAGGGCAGGTTGGGCGCCGCCGTGGGGTCGTACTTGAAGGGCGTGCGTCGGGCGGTGGCCAACTCCCGTTCGGCGAAGCCGAACCAGTAAAGGGGAAATATGCTGCGCGAGCTGGAGGGCGTGCGCCAGCGCAAGGGCGAGCCCCGCCGGCGCTGGTTCACCGACAACGAGCACGACCTGATCGTCTGGTTCGATCCGGACGAGAGCATCCGCGGCTTCCAGTTCTGCTACGACCGCCGCCGCAACGAGTTCGCCGTCACCTGGATGTCCACCGACGGGTACACCCACGAGCAGGTCCAGCACGGCGCCGGCGGCTACGACCGGCTGTCAGTGCTCGTCCCGTCCGATCTGCGCATGCCCGGCGAGATCCCCGACCGCTTCCGCGAGGTAGCCCAGGGCATCGACCTGGGACTGGCCGAGTTCGTGTACTACAAGCTGATCGACTTCGAGCGCTCTTCCGCGCTTCGCTGAACGTAGGGCCCCCGACGCCCCGGGTTGACACAAGTGCGGCCGGTCGTGAATCATGGTTTTATGAAGGTGGTCTTGCTGGAGGCTCACGACCCTTCGCGGCCCGGGCGGCTGTTCATGCCCATGGGCATTGCGTACGTGGGCGCTTACCTGGAGCGGTACGAGTCGGACTGCCAGACCTTCGTTGTCGAGACCCTGGAGCAGGGGCTTGCCCTCGAGCCCGACTTCGTGGGAGTCTCTTCGGTCACGCCCAATTTCCCGTATGCCACCGAGATGGCCGAGGCCATCCGCGCCCAGCGGGACGTGCCGGTCGTCATCGGTGGGCCGCACATCACGGGACTGCCGTCCAGCCTGCCCGAGGCCTTTGCCGCCGGTGCGCTCGGCGAGGGCGAGGATACTTTTCTGGACCTCGTGCGGACCCATCGTGCGGACGGCCGCCTGGGCCCGGACAATCTGTCAGAAATCGCCGGAATCGTACACCACGCCGAGGGAGGGCCTCGGGTCACGAAGCCGCGCCCCTTCATTCGGCCCCTCGACAACATCCCAAACCCCAAGCGCGACTGGCCGGGCGTCAACGCCGGCGGGCTGTGGTCGTTCTCGTCGCGCGGATGTCCGTATCGCTGTCGGTTCTGCTCAACGGCGGAATTCTGGGAGTCGTACCGCGTGCACTCAGCCCGCTACGTCATCGACGAGCTGAACGCGATCATCGACGGGTTTGACAGCCACTACCACTGCTTCATGGACGACCTGTTCGCGGTGAACATCAAGCGGCTTCAGGAAATCGTCGAGATCGCAAGCACTGAATTGAAGCGCAAGATGGATCTGACCGTCACCATCCGCGCGGATCTCGTCAACGACCGCATGTGCAAGCTGCTCAAGGCCATCAACGTGAAGTATTGCCACCTCGGCCTGGAGTCGGGCTCGGACCGCGTGCTCACCTACCTGAAGAAAGAGAGCACCACGGCCGCCCGCAACCAGGAGGCCATCGACAAACTTTCCGAGCACGGCATCTGCTCCATCGGCTCGTTCATCATCGGCGCCCCGATGGAGGAAGAAGAGGATCTCCAGCAGACCTACGATTTCATCGACCGCAACGTCCGCAACGCGAAATTGATGTCGTTCACCTTCGGGCCGCTGGTGGCATTTCCGGGCACCGCAGTCTGGGAGGACGCGAAGAAAAAAGGGCTGGTCGACGAGCACAACATCGACTGGAAATCATTGGACATCGACATCCGCTTCTTCGACCCCGAGCGCTATAAATTACTGGCCCCCATCTCCCGCGACCGCTTCACCTACTGGTTCCATCGCTTCAACGCGCTGTGGGAAGACACCCGAGGCACCATCCCGCAAAGAATGGCCCACTACAACCGCGCCCCCGGGGAGGTCGTCACCGGGCAGGTCGCGTAAGGTGCTATGGTACTGGCTGCTGTCGGGACTGCGTATCCCGCAAAAGCGTGCAGAATCAATCAGATACGCTCACCAGCACGCTGCCCAGGGGCGGGACGTCGAACGATAGTTTTCCGCTCTGCAGCACGGAGGCTCCGCCCGCGAGCGTAAGGGCCGTTCTTGCGCCGACATCCATTGTGCCAGTGCGCACCGCATCGTTGGGATTCACGATGCCGACGATTCGCTCGCCGTCGAGCCTTCGCTCAAACGCGTACACGTTCGCCTCCCCGTCGACCCGCAGCGAGCGGTACTCACCCGTTCGCAGCGCCGGGTGCTGGTGCCGCAGCCGGATCAACTTCTGCACCCACTCCCGCAGGCTCTCATTCCACGGCCCGTCCCAGGGAAACCCGCGCCGGCAATCGGGATCCTTGCCGCCTTCCATTCCTATCTCGTCGCCGTAGTACACCACCGGCGCGCCCGGCGCGGTCATCAACAGCAGCATCGCCAGGCGCACCTTGCGCTCGTCGCCGTCGAGCAGCGTCATCAGGCGCTCCGTGTCGTGGCTCCCCAATAAATTGAACTGCGCCTGCAGCACCTGGACCGGCAGATCGGTCAGCAATTCGTGCAGCGCCTTGTGATACGCGACCACACTCCGTCGCACCGGCGCCGCCGTGTTGCCGTCCCGCGTCACCCCGCCCAACAGGCTCAAGATCGCCTCCCGCAGCGGGTAGTTCATCACCGCGTCGAACTGGTCGCCGCGCAGCCACGGTCGGCCGTCGTGCCAGATCTCGCCCACGATGTACGCGTCCGGCTTCGCCGCCTTCACCACGCCGCGGAACTCGCGCCAGAAGCCCTGCGGCACCTCCTCCGGCACGTCCAGGCGCCAGCCGTCGATGTCGCACTCGCGGATCCAGTACTCCGCCACTTCCAGCAAATAACGACGCACTTCCGGATTATTCGTATTGAGCTTGGGCAGCTCCCAGAGATTCCACCAGCACGCGTAATTCGGCGGCTCCAGGACGATCGGAAACGACTTGATGAAGAACCAGTCGAGGTAGGGCGAATCCAGCCCCTTCTCGATCACGTCCTGGAACGGCGCAAACTTCACGCCCACGTGGTTGAACACCGCGTCCAGCACGACCCGCATCCCGCGCCTGTGGGCCTCGGCCACCAGCTTCTTGAGCAGCGCGTTGTCGCCAAAGGACGGCTCCACCTTCATGTAATCCGTGGTGTTGTACTTGTGGTTGGTGGTGGCCTCAAACAGCGGGTTGAAATAGAGCGCGTTCACCCCGAGATCAGACAGGTAATCCAGCCTGTCCAGCACGCCTTGCAGATCGCCGCCGAAAAAATTCTCCAGCTCCGGCTTCGCGTCCCAGGGCACCGAGCCCGGCGGGTCGTTCGAGGGATCCCCATTGCAGAAACGCTCTGGAAAAATCTGGTAGAAGACCGCGTCCTTGACCCAGTCCGGCGTGGAAAATACGTCCTCCGCGGAGATCATCAGCGACCATGAGCCAAAGTGGGCGTCCGTCTCGTACACGCCGTACTTGGTAAACGACTTCGTGCGTCCATCGGTCACGACTTTGAACGAGTAGGATATTCCCTCTGGCGGCACCGTGACTGCTACTTGATATAAGTCGTAGCGGTCGCTCGACTCCAGGCGCTCCATGGGGATGGGCGCCTCGTGTCCCCCCAGAATCAACGCGCACGACGACACGTCCGCCCGCCGCGCCCGCACGCTTAGCGTCGCCCGATTGAGCGCTATCGGATTGGCGTGGTCAATGTCTTGAACATGATACAAAAGGTCCCTATCCATCTGGACTCACCTCAAAGCGCATGAAAATGCAACGCCGGCTGTGCATATCAGTCCGATATGCACGCCGGCGTTGCATACGAATAAAATGGACTAGATTCCCGAGGGGCCCTGACCGCTGGCGCCGCGGCGCGGACGGCGGCGCGGTCGACGGCGCTGGGGCGCCGCGCGACGCGGGTCTTCCTCCATAGGCTCCTCGCGACGTCGCATTCCGCCGCCGTTCTCGTAATCCTCTTCCTCGACGCCGTAGTCGTCGGCCCACAGGCCCTCGGCGCCGGGCACCGGGCGGTACTCGTTGCAGCGGCCGCCCTCAATGATCACCAGCGGGAAATTGAAGTTGAACGAGGTCACGCAGACGCGCCCGCCGATGCGCTGCGAATAGCGCCAGCGCATGCACGTGCTGCACATCTCGCACCAGTAGGTGTCCCCCCAGGGTGGCAGGCGCCACAGCCGGTCGTCGTTGTACGCGGCCGGATTCTCGGTGGGAACGATCTGGGTGGGAGTGGCCGGCGCGGATTGCTCCGCCGCGGCCTTGCCGCGACCTGTCGATGCGCTGCTCACGTGATTTCCTCCTGAGCCGGTTTACGGATATTTCTTGGGACCTTCGGTCGAGCTGAAGCGGAACACCTCGAGCCCGTGCGCGGCCGGGTCGGGGCAGCCAATCTCGAAGCCGCGGTCGTCGTGCTTGTACACGTAGTCCTTCTTGGCCACCGGACAGGTGGGCAGTTTGGCGAGATATTTCGGCATCAGCTGCTGCAAGGTGTCCGGGAACTTGTTGCGGTTGTCCTTGTTGTACTGCGCGACCACGCCCACGATCAACTCCTGATATTTTCCGCAGGTGTACGCGAGCCGCTTCTTGCGCTGTTCGGCGGCCAGCTGTGCCATCCAGCCCCAGTCCATGTTCTTGAGCTCGAGCGCCTGCACGCCGTACAGCGCCGGCTCCGGCACCTTTACCGTGTATGAGGTGGCGTCGGCGTTGGGGGTATAGACCAGCTTCTTGCCGGTCGCCGGGTCGGTGGGCACCACCACCTTGGGATCGGTGTCCTTCACGCCCTGGTTGTACTGGGTGAGCATGTCATCGATGGTGGGCGGATACGAGCCCGTTTCCATGTAGTAGAACTCGATGAGCGTCTGTGCCTTGGCCAGCGCCGCGGCGGCCGCATTCAGCTTCGCCGCGTCCGGCGCGTCGGCCGCCCGCAGGCTCGCTGGAATCATGAAGAGCGCGGCCATCAGCACTCCGATGGAAAGGCGCACCAGCCATCTTGTCGTCACGGATCTGAACTCCTTATGCGACCGCGGACTCACGGCATCGCGGTCTTCGGTGGAGGGTGGGCTGCATCGGGCGGCCCACCCTCAGGGACTTCGGAACAGACTCCGAAGCGCCAACCAGGTTTCTTTATTACTGCCCCATCCAGTAGTCTTTGAGCCACTTGCTGCGGGTGGGATGGCGCAGCTTGCGCAGCGCCTTGGCCTCGATCTGGCGGATGCGCTCGCGCGTCACGCCAAACTCCTGGCCGACCTCCTCCAGCGTGCGCGGCCGGCCGTCTTCCAGGCCGAAGCGCAGCTGCAGCACCTTTTTCTCGCGGGCCGTCAGGTTCTGCAGCACGTCCTCCATCTTCTCCTTGAGAAGTAGGGATGATGCCGCTTCCGCCGGGGCCACTGCCTCAGAGTCCTCGATGAAGTCGCCGAGATGGGAATCTTCTTCCTCGCCGATGGGCGTTTCGAGGGAGATCGGCTCCTGCGCGATCTTGATGATCTCGCGCACCCGGTCCTCGTAGAACTTCTGGCGCCGTTTCAGCTCTTCCTTGACGATGGGATCTCCGATGGTAAACTCGCGGCCATACTGCTTGGACACCTGACCGCAAACCTCATCGTTGTCGATGGGATACATTTCCTGGGTGATCTCTTCGACTGAAGGATCCCGCCCCAATTCTTGCAGCAGCTGGCGCGACACTCGGATCAGCCGGTTGATGGTTTCCACCATGTGCACCGGGATGCGGATGGTGCGCGCCTGATCGGCCAGCGCGCGGGTGATGGCCTGGCGGATCCACCACGTCGCGTAGGTGCTGAACTTGTACCCCTTGCGGTAGTTGAATTTCTCCACCGCGCGGAT
>VGFD01000107.1 GCA_016868975.1 Armatimonadota bacterium
GGTTGAGCCGGCGGGAAATTTCCCATCAAGTTCGAAGCAATGATTGTACCGGCCGCCCCATAAAACCCCCGATTGCGCTCACTTATTTTGCGGAGCGCCCTCAGGAGGCGCGCCCGGCGCCCGAGAAGGGGAGTGGACGGTTATGGGTCTGGTCACAGGCGTGAAATGCGCACTGGTTTCGCTGTGCATGGTTGGATTCGCTGTCGGTTGCGGCGGAGGAGGAGGAGGCGCAGGCGGTGATACTGGCGCTGCGCCGGTCCAAGCGACGTTAATTGCCGCGCCGTTGATGGTGGCCGCTGGGGGCTCGACGCCGAGCGCGCCGACGGCGGTCCCGCAGATCGAGGGATGCCCGATTTTTCCGGCGGACAATCCCTGGAACACCGACATTTCGAGTTTTCCAGTCCACCCGAATTCCAGCAATTACCTGGCGCACATGAACGCCGCAACGCGCACGCTGCACCCTGACTTCGGGGCCGATCCAACCTACGGAATTCCGTTCGTGGTGGTGGGAGGCGCCCAGGCGAGGGTTCCAATGTCCTTTGATTATGCTGACGAGAGCGATCCGGGTCCCTACCCCATCCCGCCGAATCCGCCCATAGAGGGGGGCACGGACGCGACCGGCGACCGGCACATCCTGGTGCTGGATCGCGACAACCGAAGGTTGTACGAGGTGTGGAACGCGCATCCCAGCGGAGCCGGCTGGCACTGCGGCTCCGGCGCCGTCTTCGATTTGACGAGCAACGCCCTGCGTCCTGACGGCTGGACTTCGGCGGACGCCGCCGGGCTGCCCATCCTGCCGGGCCTGGTGCGCTACGACGAGGTGCGGTCCGGCGCGATTCATCACGCCCTGCGCTTCACGGTGCGGCGGACCCAGCGCGCGTACGTTCCACCCGCGACACATTATGCGTCGTCGAGCACGGATCTCGACGACCCCCCCATGGGACTGCGGGTGCGCCTGAAATCCACCTACGACATCAGCGGATTTGTCGGCGCTCCGCGGGTCATTCTGGAGGCGCTGCGCCGTTACGGCATGTTTGTGGCGGACAACGGAAGCGACTGGTTCATTTCCGGCGCCACTGACAGCCGCTGGAACGACGCCGAGAACAATCCCCTGAAGTCCGTGCCGGCCAGCGCGTTTGAAGTGGTGCTCACCCGCTGACGCCGGCCACCGTCTTCAGCAGCGACGCCTGGATGTCAAACTTGTGTGCGTCCGTGACCGGCGCGTATCTGCCATCCGGTTGCAGCGCATAGGTGTGCGCGGTGCTGCGCAGGTAGTCTTCGAGGAGCGCGAGGATGGTGGGGCGGATCGGCTCCTCTACCGGAACCAGCGTCTCCACGCGGCGATCGAGCTTGCGGGGAACCGGGTCGGCGCTCCCGATGAACACTTCGGCGCCTCCGCCATTGTGGAAATAATAGGCACGGCTGTGCTCGAGAAAACGCCCCAGAATGCTGATGACCCGGATATTTTCGCTGAGGCCGGCCACGCCCGGGCGCAGACAGCAGATGCCGCGGACGATCAGCTCGCAGCGGACGCCGGCCCGACTGGCGCGATAGAGCGCCGCGATCACATCCGGGTCCTGCAGCGAGTTGACCTTGAAGATCAGCCGGCCGTCGCCGCGCTCGGCATGGCGGGCGACCTCCCGCTCGATGCGCGCGATCAGCTCGCCGTGCATGGTCATCGGGGCCACCAGCAGGGTGCGATAGGCGTTCTGGCTGGTGTGCGCGGTAATGAAATTGAAGACTTCCAGGCAATCGCGGGTGACGTCGTCGCGGCAAGTGAGCAGCGCGAAGTCGGTATAAAGCCTCGCCGTGCCCGCGTTGTAATTTCCGCTGGCCAGGTGCGCGTAGCATCGCGTGTGCCCGCCCTCGCGGCGCAGCAGCAAAAGCAGCTTGGAGTGGGTGTTGAGCTCGGCGAAGCCGTAGCTCACCTGCACGCCGGCCTCGTACATCTGCCGTGCGGTCTCCAGGTTGCGCGCCTCTTCAAAGTGCGCCTTGATTTCGACGACCACACAAACCTTCTTGCCGCGGTCGACACCTTCAATGAGCAGCGGCACCAGTGGCGACTCGTCCCCGATGCGGTACAGGGTCTGCTTGATGGCCAGTACGTCCGGGTCCCGCACCGCCTGCTCGAGCAGGCGCACGACGACGTCGAACGACTCGACGGGATGGCGGAGCAGGACGTCGCCCTGCCGGATCGCTTCGAAAATGTCCTTGCCGATGGCGACTTCAGGCGGCGTGACCGGCTGAAAATCCTCGAACTTGAGATCAGGGCGCTGCACCGCGCGGTACACTTCCGTGAGGTCTTCGAGCCCCTGTGGAGTCTCGCTGATGTATATGTCGTCCGGCTCGAGGTCGAGCTTTTCGATGAGCCATGCGCGCAGGTCGTCCGGCACGTCCGAGCAGAGACGCACGGCCACCGCCGCCCCGAAGCGGCGGCGCGCAACGGCGCGGTGAACCGCTTCGCCGAGGTCGCTTTTTCCGCTTTCGTCGAAGTGAATCTCGGCGTCGCGCATCACCAGGAAAGTGTGCACTTCCTGAACGGCGTCGCCGGGGAGCACCACTTCCAGCCGCCGCGCGATCAAATCCTCCAGGAAGATAAAGGTGTCCGCGCCCACCCGCACCATGCGCGAAATCTCGCGCGGCATCTCCACGATGACCCAGGTGTGCTCGCCGTGGCGCTCCACGAGCGCGGCCAGGTAGACGGCGAAGCCGGTGATGAATGGAAAGGGCAGGTGAGGGTCCACGACCTGAGGAGTGCACAGACCGAATACCTCGTTTTCGAAATAGCGGTCCGCCGTGGCCCGGCAGGTTTCGTCGAGAGCATCGTAGCGCGTGATGAACACCTTTTCCCGGTTGAGCAGCGCGAGAACGGCGGCGTAGCTTTCGGCGCGGGCGCGCAGCAGGTCGGCGACGGCCGCGCGCACCACGTTCAGTTCGTCGCGCGGTGTGAGACCGTCCAGCGAGGGCAGGTGCCCGTCGCGGATATTCGCCTTGAGCCCGGACATCCCCATGTCGAAATTCTCATCGAGGATGGACGACGCAATGGCGATGCACTTCATGCGCTCCAGTGGGGGAAGCGTCGCATCGTTGGCCATTTCCAGCACCCTGCGGTTGAACGCGATGGCGCTCAAGCCACGATTGAAGAAGGCTTCCGAGCCGAATTCGCGGTGGGCGCTTCGATGCGGATCAGTGCGCTCCATTCGAGGCTCCTTCCATCTCGGTTTCTTCCAGGGAGACGCCGCGCGTTTCGACTGCGAAGAACCAGGTGACCAGAAAACCGATGAAGACGGCGCAGGCGGTCAGGCCCAGCGTGGGCGCGAGGCCCAGCCGGTCGCGGGCGACGGGCAGAAGAAATACGCCCACCGCGGCCCCCAGCTTGCCGAAGGACGCCGCGAGACCGTGTCCGGAGCCACGCAGCGCGGTGGGGTACAGCTCGATGGGCAGCAGGAAGGTGGTGGCGTTCGGCCCCATGTTGACCATGAGATTGAACAGCGCAAATCCCGCAAAAGTAAGAAAGAGATCCAGGTTGTCTTCTGGGAGCACCGCGGCGACGGCCAGCATCAGGAGCCCGACCGTCATCCCCGCGAAGCCGATCAACTGCAGGCGGATCCGTCCCCAGCGGTCGACCAGCCAGATGGCCAGCAGAAACCCCGCGACCAGGAAAATGTCAACAATCATGTCGCCTTCCGTGGCGGCAATGTCCTGGGCGATGAACGAGCCCTTTCCGCTGAACGCCATGGCGGCGAGAATTGTCGGAGTGAAGAATCCCACGCCGTACAGTCCCACGTCCATGAAAAACCAGGGGACGGCGGCCAGAATGGTGCGTCGCAGCAGCGGCTCGCGCAGCAGGTCCAGATACGAGCGGCGAATCGGCTGCACGACAAGGCCGCGCTCAACTTCGGTGAGCGCCGCGGCCACCACCGGGGACTCCAGTGCCGCCGCCGACTCGCGGGCGAGGAGAACAGCCACCGGCGGCTCTTCGATCACCTGGTCCACGACCTCGCTGACGATGCGCCGGGCGTCCTCGGCACGGCCGTGCGAGAGGCTCCACAGGGGGCTTTCCGGCAGGGGCAGGCGCATGATCAGCACCACCAGGGCGGGCACCGTGCCGGCCGCGAGCATCCAGCGCCACGCCTCGTCCTGCGGGTAAATCCACAGGATGACGAGCCCGCAGGCGGCGCCGGCCAGCGATCCCAGCGCCTGGAAGCTGAAGCTGCCCACCAGCATCCGCCCGCGCACCCGGGAGGGCATGAATTCCGACACGTACGATGAGGAAATGGGATAATCGGCGCCGATTCCCACGCCCAGCATGAACCTCCAGAGGGTGAGGGCCCAGATGCTGTCGGAGGTCGCGCACAGCACGGAGAACAGGATGAACAGGCCCAGGTCGGCGACGTAGAGTTTTTTTCTGCCCCAGGCGTCGGTGAGCCGCCCGAGAACGCTGGCCCCGATGAGCGCGCCCAGCATCGCGGACGCGCCCACCATGCCCAGCGAGGCCGGGTCCGGGTGGTAATGATGATCAATGAGCGGCAGCGCCACCGCCATGATGAACAGGTCAAACCCGTCCAGAAATACTCCCATGGACGAGAGAAACCAGATTTTCCAGTGGTGTCGACCCACCTGCGCCTCGTTGAGCGACTGGTGGATGGCCCGTTCGTGCGGCTTCATCTACAGTCCCGGCGGCTCGCGGAAATGGCCCTGTTCGTCGCTGGAGAGCGGAATTACCCGGATGACGGCCTCGGTTTCCAGCGGGCCGTACAGGTGGGGAAACAGCTGGCCGTCGGCGGGCTCGTAGCGCACTTCCGCGGCGGCGCGCCCGGGATCCACGCAGAGCAGCAGCAGGTTTTTCTGGCCGCGGTAGAAGCGGTTGGCGGTGCCAACCACCTGCTCGCGCCGGGAGAAATGGATGAATCCCTCCGCGGCAAGCGAATCCGCCACGTAGAGGCCACCGCGCTGCGCCTTGCTCCAGGCTTCGGCGGTAGTGATATGGTAAATCACCCCTAGTTGTCAGCCAGGCGGATGGCGACCATTTGAATGCTGGTCATCTCCTCGATGGCGAAGCGCAGCCCCTCGCGGCCCAGGCCGCTTTCCCGGTTGCCGCCATAAGGCATCGGATCGGCGCGGAAATTCGGGGCGTCGTTGATGATGACCCCCCCAAAATCCAATTTTTTGACGGCCTGGAAAATCCGCTTCACGTCGTTGGTGAAGACGGACGCCTGCAAGCCGTAGCGGGACCGGTCGGCCAGGGCCAGCGCTTCGTCGAAGGAGTCGACCGCGATGATGGAGGCCACCGGCCCGAAGACTTCCTGGGCCACAACCTTCATTTCCGGGGTGGCGCCGGCCACCACGGTGGGCCAGTGCACCGGGCCGTCGCGGCGCCCGCCGGAGAGCACTTCGGCGCCCCCGGCCCGGGCCTCCGACACCCAGCTTTCGACGCGCTCGGCCTCCGACTGCGCGATCATCGGTCCCACGTCCACCCGCTCGTCGAGCGGATCGCCGACCACCATGGACTCGGTCGCCTTGACGAATTTCTCGGAAAATGCGTCCCGCACCGGGTCCATCGCGTAAATCCGCTGCACCGAGATGCACACCTGTCCCGAGTTGTAGTAGGCGCCCACCGCGCAGCGCTTCGCGGCGGCCTCCAGGTCGGCGTCCGGCGCGATGATCACCGGTGCGTTGTTACCCAGCTCGAGGGTTACCTTCTTGATTCCCGCCAGCTCGGTCAGGCGTTTCCCAACCGGCGGGCTGCCGGTGAAGGTAATTTTGCCCACCCGCGGATCGGTGACCAGCCACTCGCCCACCGTGCTGCCCGGCCCGACCACGAGGTTGATCGCGCCGGCCGGCAAGCCGGCTTCGGTCAAGATCTCGCACAGTCGCGCGGAGGTGATGGGCGTGGTGCTGGCCGGCTTGAGCACCACCGCGTTGCCGGCGGCCAGGGCCGGGGCGACCTTGTGCGCCACCAGGTTGAGCGGGAAATTGAACGGCGTGATGGCGGCCACCACGCCCACCGGGCGCCGCGTCCAGAACCCGAAGTACCCCTCGCCGGCCGGGATGGCGTCGAGCGGAACGGTTTCCCCGTGCGTGCGCCGTGACTCGTCCGCTGCAATATCAAAGGTTGTGACCGCGCGGTCTACTTCCGCGCGGGCGTATTTCAGCGCCTTGCCGGCTTCCGCCGCGATGGTGCGCGCGAGGTCCTCGCGATTTTCCCGGATCAAATCGGAGGTGCGGGATAAGATCGCGTGACGCCGATGGGCCGGCATCTCCGCCATGGTTTCCGCGGCGCGGTGCGCGGCGGAAATGGCGGCCTCCACGTCCTCGCGGCGCGCCTGCGCGAAACCGGCGATCTCCTGGCCGGAATATTTGTTTGTGACGGCTAGGGAGGGTACGTCCCCCTGCCAGCGGCCATCGATGAAGAGCTTGTACTCCACGGTCCGAATCCCCCTGGGGAGGCCGCCGTTCGACGGTTGGAAATTCCTCTCCTGTAGGCCAGGCATGGCGTCGACACAGCCGAGCCGTCAACGTCCTTGACGGCCCCCTGCGCGGCCTGTGGGTTTACCGCCCGTCTCCCGACGGGCTCGCAAGGGGGGATTCGGAGAGGCGTCGAAACCCGGCCCTTGATGATCGGAACGCCTTCCTTTCTCCTGGAATCCGCGCCGGTGCTGTTCGCGCTCATCCTGCTGGTGGCCGGGCTCGGGATGCGAGCCAGCAAGCAGCCGCAGGGGCGGGTGCTCCCCTTGATTGTGGCGGCCATCGTGATGGGATGGCTGATGGGCGTGCGCTTCTTCCTGCAGTGGAAGACCCACCAGTACCTGGAGCGTCTCGACGCTGCCAGCGTGCGGTCCATCCTGGTCGGCGACCAGACCATCGACAAGCCGGAAGACGTCAAGCGCATCGTGGACGCGCTTCGCGGCGCGCGGTGGTTTTCTCCGAACCACGGCGGCTACGACCGCGCCATGCCGTTCGAGATCGTGGGCGCCGTGCCGCCGCCGGTCCACTTTCGGGTGGCCGTGTACCGCCTCGAGACGGGCGCGATTCTCTTGCTCTCGCGCGGCGGGGGATGGTCGGACGGCTACGTTTTCTGCCGTGATCTTCCGGCCGCGATGGCGGCCGCCGGCGCGCCGTTCTCCAGTGGAAAGTGGGTGCAGTTCCACGACCACGAAGGATGGGTGGCATGGTATGATCCGGACACCATCACGACGGAGAGTCCCGGGCTCCGCGTGGTGTGGGTGAAGCTGAAGAAAGACGCCTGGGAGGGCAGCATGCGCGCCTACCTGGACTGCGCGAGGAAGGTGGTCCGCTACGAGCGGCTGCCCAATTTGCCGGAAAGTTGGGCCACGCCGCACCACGGGAGAACCGGCTCGGTCACCGAGAGCCTGCAAAAGACCGTCTGCAAATGAGGCTTCCCGAGGTCCGTCCAGACGCGGAGTGGTCGCGCGTGCGGGCCCACGACGTGGAATCGACATCGATCGCGCCGTAGAAATCGAAGTCGCCGAGCACGTTCAGTTCGGGGTTGGGCGTGTCGCACGTGAGGGTGCCACCGGGCGCCACGTACACGTTGGCGTACGTCTCGCGCCCTGAAATGGTATGTGTCTGGCCCGACAGGACGTTGAGATCGTCTTCCTCGGCGAGGTCGATGCCCCGCTCCAGGCGGGCGTGCTGCGTGACGTCGGGAGGCGTGCCCTTGCCCCAGTAGTCTTTCACGATGGACTCGCCGAACTGCGCACCGTTAAAGCTGGCCCAGCCGGTGGAGTAATTGATGGCCACCTGCATGTCGCCGGGCTCGATGTCCTGGTCGATTCCTCGAACTGCTCGCCCATCTCGACGAGGACGAATTTCGGGCGCTGGCCGGATGTCGCGTGGTCGCTGCTCGAAAACTGCCGCTGCACGTTGTCGGTGGCCTCCGATGCGCCACCAGCTTCCCACGCCTCAACGTGTGTTCGAGCGTGTCGTGGCAGTCGTAGGCCTCCACGGTTTTCTGAATCAACGCGCCTGCCATGTCGCGATGTGCCTTCGAAAGGAACCCTGAAATTTCGTCCTCGCATACGAGGCTGCGACGTTGCGGGGCGGGCGCCGACTCGCCTTTTTCTCTCAGAGCCTTCGCCTCATCAGCGTCCATCTCGGCGATTGCCAACTCCTGGATCAGGCCTTCTGCTGAGCCGATTCCCTTGATGACGTTTACCTTCGGATCGATACGCTTCATCAGAGATCATCTTGCTGAGCATGGTGCCGGCGGTGAGGTTCGGTGCGTTCTCCACGTGGCGATGTCCTCTCGATGAAAATCGTTCAACCTGTAGGCCCAGAAGAGGCGGGCCCGTCGCCCGCCTGGTGGTCGGGGTGTCACGCCCCGCAGGTGGAATGGGTGCCACCCGCGGGGCAAACCGAAGAGTCCCCCGGTCCGGCGTGGTGCTGCCGTTCCACGCCGTCCCGGGAAGCCTCGAACGCCGCATTCGTAGCCGCCGATCGTTTCGCGCTGAATTTGGAGTCGTTCAGCCAGTTGGGCCTGGGTCAACTTGGCGTCGCGCCGACACCTGGCGGTCCCTGGCAGACCTTTGCTGGTACCGTTAGACTGTACACTCATAGCCAGAGTGTACATCGATAAAGTACACTCGTCAAGGGGGTACAGTCATGAAATCCAAAGAAAATTGTATTGTGGCGGAGTACATAACAGACGACCTGATGGGGGCGCGGATCAAAGAGGCGCGCAACCGGGCACATTTGACGCAGAAGCAACTTGCGGATCTGCTTGGAGTAACGCGCGGAACCG
Organism: Armatimonadota bacterium; assembly: GCA_016868975.1. Taxonomy (GTDB): domain Bacteria; phylum Vulcanimicrobiota; class Xenobia; order RGZZ01; family RGZZ01; genus VGFD01. The sequence goes on from VGFD01000107.1 coordinate 8,765, forward strand.
TTGCGTCGTACGAAAGCGGCGTGATAACGCCACCTACACGCTCGCTAAAGCGCATCTCCGAGGTCACTGATGTGATCATGCCTTACCTGCTGGGAGATGTGCCGCATCCAGTGACCTTTACTGAGTCCGATCGGCGGATGAAGGAGATGGAAGCTGAGCGCGCGGCCAACCTGGATCCGGAGTTGGCGGCAAACGTAGACGAGGCGTTCAGTCTACCCAAGGAGATCCAGCGCAAGCTCGCGGATCTGCTCGGCGACGAAATCGAGCGGTACCACGAAACAGGCACAGTCGCTTCACTGGAAACACGCGTCCGTGAAGCTATCCGCGAGGAGATCCAGGCCGCGCTTCATCTCAGCGACATCCACCTGCGGCAAAATGAAACGGGAGGCCCCACCAATGGACGATCTGAAACGGGATCTGAAGGCGGCGCGCACGCAGCTCGGGATGCTGGTGACTCAGGTAAAGCTGCTGAGCGACAGCGTGCAGGGCCTGGAGGGCACCTTCGCCAGCATCGAGACACACATGGTGAAACTCTTCGAGGAAGACGCGAAGCGGAAGAAGGACATCAAGGATCTGCAACGCCGGGTAGAGGCGCTGGAGAAGAAGCCCCCGGCCGCGTAGAGGAGCGACGCCGAGATCCGGAGTCTATGCGTTTCCATCCCAAAAGTACCGGGCGCGCCGGCGGTGCATCGCGGCCCACGACCGCGGCCAGCGACGAAGCCGACGAGATACGCGCCAGCGAAGGCCGCAAAGGTGCAGGTCCCGGCGGTGGTCCCGCGGCCGCTCCCGCTCCCCAGAAGAAGCCTCGCAAGAAGAGGTCGCCATGACCCGTGTCGCTGTCATTCCCATGTCCATCGGCCGTGCCCCTCACAAACCGGATGCTCAATGGTGTACGCGCGTACACGTGCAGTCTCCTCTGTTGAGAAATGTTCACCGGGAGGCGGCCTGAATGGACAGGATCGCGCGCGAGCTGGCGGCGTTCCGCCACGAGCTGGACGAGAAGTTCACGGATGTCGAGGAACGCCTGCACGGCGTCGAGCAGTCCATGGGCGGCATCAAGAAGACGCTGGACACGCTGCTCGACAAGTTGGAGGCAGAGTTCCGCTTCCTGGCTGATGACCGCGAGCAGGACCGCCAGCGCCTGGCCGGCATCGAGGCGCGGCTCGACAGCGTCGAGAGGAAGATCTCGTGAGCGACGACATCGCGGCGAGCTGGACCGAGGAATGGGTGCGGTGGGCCTAGTTGATTGCGCGGCCTGCGGCCACAAACCGCTGCGCTAAGAGTGGGAGCACTGCCCGGAGTGCGGGGAGCCGCTTCACGAGTTCACGGTGCGCGTGGGGGACATGCGGGGTGTGCAAGCGATGAGGACCTGGGTCGTCAGACGGAGGAGGCACGCCACTTTCTGTCGCATGCCGGGCAGACTTACGCCCCCGGAATCGAGAACCCTACGCACAGGGCGATTGCCGCCGCTATTTCCTCCACCTCGTTGTCGGTAAGCTGTCCCAATTTGCGCACGAAGCGTCTCTCTGAAAGCGACTTCACGCTGAAAGCATCCGCGCCGGACTCCTTGGTGAGGCCATTGTTCTTGTTGGGCAGCAAGTGCACGAACCAGGGATATGATGCGAACCGTGGGTCCCATTCAGTGATGGGCACAACGATGCGAAGCGGAAGCTTCCCGATATTTTGGTCGCTTATCACGACCGCGGGGCGGATCTTCTTCATTTCCGAACCGACGGACGGATCAAAGTTGAGCGCCCAGACCTCTCCGCGGATGAAAGCACTCACTCGAAGTCGTCCTCGGAAAGCGCCTCGAAGTCGGAGAGCTCCGGCTTCTCAGCGTACACCTCTGCGGCGTCAGCCGCGGCCAGCGCAAGAATGCGCGCCCGCTCAGCGTAGGGCAGCTTGAGCAATTCTCTTGGAGACATGCGATTTTTCGCCTCCATCCCGTCCGAAGTCTCAACACAGCCGGGGCACAGGCGTTCCGCTTGATCACGATTGATCAAGCCCTCGGAGAGGGCTCGCAGCGTGAGCTGCTTTAGCCTGGTCGGTGTCTCGTTTCCGGTGTACTTGAATGGCTCGAGTTTTCGCCAGCGCCGGCGTGAGAATTCAACGCACAGACCCTTATAGTAAGCGCCGTCGATGATCTCCAGCTCGCAGGCCCGATGCATCCAGGCCTGCATACTGAAGCCGTACTTGGCCTTCAGCATAGCCAGCTCGTGCATGCTCAGGTGGCGTCGTCTCGGACCCAGTTCCCGACGAGCGGCCTCTGCTGGGACAATAAAGGCGGCTGCAAAACGATGGGCCCGCAGTTCCTCTTCTCTCTCGGTCAGCCCCGAACAGTCGAGGATGAGGTGGCCAAGTTCGTGAGCGAGGTTATAGCGCCGACGATCGTCCGATACGGCCTGGTTAACGACCGCCAGCGGCAGTTTGCCGTTCACCCAGCCGGAGAGCCCGTCGAAGTCGGCATCGCCGTCGGCCACCGGAACGACGATCCCTCCGCGATCCTCGACCACCTGCGTGACACTCTCGAGCGGAAGGTCCGACAGCTCCCATTCCTTCCGCAGCCAGTCAGCGGCAGCTTCAGCGTCTTCCAGGCTATGACCCGGCCGCCGCTCCGACAGAATTCCTTCGGTGCGGATTTGCAGCCTGGTTTGCAGCCAGACGTGGGCTTCGACCATGTCGATGGCATATGCCCGAATCTGATCCTGCCGGAGTTGGGTCAGCGTACTCTTCTTACGGTAGCCACCCCACGCAACCTTGACCTCCTGTTCACGGAGGAAGTATGCGGAGGGGACGTTGAGCGCTTGCCCGAGTTTGAGCAGGAAAGTCGCCCCTGGAACGCTCTTCCCGAGCTCATACTTCGAGAGCCCTGCTTTGGTGATGTCATAGCCAGCGCCAGCGAGGCGAGCCACAACTTCGTCTTGAGTCAGGCCGGCCGACAAGCGGGCGTGGCGAACCCGCTCCCCGACCTGAACCGTAGGAGTGGTGTTGAGCGGTTGTCTATTCGATGCCATGATACTATCCGAGTGTGTTTCTGTTGACAGATTAGCACTTTTTCTCATATTATGTCAACGCTCCCTGGGAGGAGCGTCGACTAAAACGATTAGGCACCTCGACGATGGCTGGCCCCACACCCTGAGGCTGGTCAAGGCCCCACGTACTTCGACTGCGGCCGCATGAGCTTGCCCTCGCGCTCCTGCTCGAAGACGTGCGCCGTCCAGCCCAGGACGCGCCCGGCGGCGAAAGCCGGGGTGAACAGCGTGCGGTCGAGCCCGACCGCTTCGAGCACCAGCGCGGTGTAGAATTCCACGTTGGTTTGCAGCGGACGGTCCGGCTTGTGCCGCCGCAGCGCCTCCAGCGCGGTCTGCTCCACTTTTTCCGCGAGCGCCAGGCGCGGCGAGGCGTCCTCCTCACGAAGGCGCTCCACCACGTGCCGCAGCACGTCCGCGCGGGGGTCGCGCACCCGGTAGATGCGGTGGCCGAAGCCCATCAGCCGCTGGCCGGCCGCGAGCCGCTCGGCGATCCAGGCGGCGGCGCGTTCCTCAGTCCCTATGAAGTCGAGCATGTCGAGCACCGGGCCGGGCGCGCCCCCGTGCAGCGGGCCTTTCAGCGCGCACAGCGCGGCCACCACCGAAGCGACCATTCCGGCCCGCGTGGAAGCCACCACGCGCGCGGTAAAGGTGGACGCATTCATCCCGTGATCCGAGACGCTGGTGAGGTAGGCGTCCAGGGCCCA
>VGFD01000108.1 GCA_016868975.1 Armatimonadota bacterium
CGGCAACAACGTGCTGCTGCGCGCCAGGGTGTTGCAGGTGCCGCAGGGCATCAGCGCCGATCTCATCGCGACCCTGGACGGCTTCAACCGCGAGGACGTGGATGAATTCGCGCTCTTGTCTCAGCAGCGCGCCGCCCGGGCAATTTCCGAAGGTCGCTTCAACGGGAGCATTTTTCCGGTAATTGATCCGGCCAGCGGAAACGTCGCGCTCGATCGCGACGAGCATCCCCGCGCCGACACCACGCTGGAGTCGCTGGCCGCCCTGCAGCCCGCGTTTGCCGCCCTGGGCGCCGCGAGCGCCGGGGTGAACGGCAAGACGGTCGATCAGGTGGCGCTCGTCCGCTATCCCAGCGTGGCGGAAATTCACCACGTGCACACCGCCGGAAATTCGAGCGGAATCGTGGACGGCGCGGCGGCGGTGTTGCTTGCCTCGGAGGAATTCGTAAAAGCCAACGGGGTCAAGCCGCGCGCCCGGGTGCGCGCCATCGCCACAGCCGGTGCCGAGCCGGTAATCATGTTGACAGCGCCCACGCCGGCTTCGCAGAAGGCGCTGGAGCAGGCCGGCATGTCGGTGAAGGACATCGATCTGTGGGAAATCAACGAGGCGTTCGCGGCCGTGCCGCTGCAGACCATCCGCAACCTGGGAATTGATCCGGAAAAGGTGAACGTCAACGGCGGCGCGATTGCCCTGGGGCATCCCCTGGGGGCGACCGGCGCGGTCCTGCTGGGCACCGCGCTCGACGAGCTGGAGCGCCGCAAGGCGACCACCGCGCTCATCACGCTGTGCATCGGCGGCGGCCAGGGAATCGCCATGATCATCGAGCGGGTGTAGGACTCAAACGCGTTTCGGAACGGTGACTCCGCCAATAATGACCTGGGTTTCGCCGTCGACGATGCGGCCGGCTTCGGTTGCGGTCGCCCTCGGCACGTCGCGGAGCGCTTCCTTTGCGCGCATGGGCGGCTGCAGCACGAGGTAGCCGCCGTTTCCCCCCACCGCGAGGACGCGATTTTCCGCCATTAAATCGATGTCGATGACCGGCTCGTCCATGGCGAACGCCGGCGCGACATTTTCGGACGGGCGCGTGCCGTCGAGCCAGGCGACCATCCCCTCGTTGCTGCCCACCGCGGCGTAGTGGCCGTGCTCGCTGAGCAATGGGAGCGCGGCCAGGATGGGGCTTTCCAGGTCGGCCGCGCGGGTGATTTTGGCGCCTTCCAACAGTTGCGCGTGAGTCCCCTCGAGGGCCAGCGACGCACCGTCTCCAAAGGGAAATTCCAAGCGGTCGCGCAGCACCATGTGGCTTTTGTCCTCCGGGGAAATGGCGCGCGCGCCGATGGCGGCCTGCACCTCTTCGGCGGGGACCGTGTAGGTGAATTGCAGACTGCCGTCGCGGCCCACGCTGGGCGCGTCGGTCAGCTCGGCCGACGGGACCTGCATTTTGAATGCGCGCGCGGCGGCCTCCAGGTGAGCGCCAAGGGTTGCGGGCACGGCGTCGCGGCTGACACCCACCGGAATCCGTCGGGACACGACGCCGACCTTGCCCAGGGCCTCAGAGAGCGCGCCGTAGTCGGCGTAGCGCGCCTGCTCCTTGCCCTGGGCATCGAGAACGCGGGCGCCGTCGCGGGCCAGAATGACAATGCGGCCGTCATCCAGGGCCATCGGGATGCTGAAGGGCCAGTCGAAGCCGGATTCGTAAAGCGGCTCCGGACGCGGCACAGACGCCAGAAATGGATTCATCGAAAGCGGAAAGGGTAGCGGCTCGGGTTCCCTCAAGTCGAGCCTGAAGACGGTCTGGCTCTCGGCGTGGCCTTTCGTGAACGACACCACCGCGTAGGCGGTCTGACCGTCGGCGTTGAGGCACAGGTGGCGCAGGCGACCGCCGGGGGGAAAACCCAACGACAATTTCGGCCATCCGCGGTCGTTGCAGACCTCGACGTCGCCGTCGTCGGCATCCTCGACGAGAAGGACGCGCCCGTCCGGCAGGGGCAAGGCGACGCTGGTGTCCCTGTCGGCCGAGAAACGCATGGCCGGATTATGGCAGACGACCTCGCGGCGAAATTCGTCCTTTTTTTCCAGGAAAGTTATTCCGTCTCCGTCCGCGACAACCGACCCGCTGACCACGCTCGCGCTGCGAAGCACCGTGCCGCCGTCCGCGTCCAGCAGCAGGACGCTGCCCGGATAGCCGTCCGCCGTAAGCAGCAGGCCGCCATCCTGGCGCAGGGCCATCTGCAGTGGATGAAAGCCCAGCCGCTGCGGCTCGCGGAGCGGCTTGAGATCCCTGTCAAACACGTGCAGCACGCCTTCGGCCGCGAAAAATACGCCGCCCCCCGGCTTGGGCGTGAGCCGACGGGCAATATTCTCGTGGTCGAACTCCAAGCTGCCGCGCAATTTCCCGCTGCGCGCGTCGTATGCGAGCAGCGCGCGGTCGGTCTGCACGTAAAGGCGGGTCCTGTCGCGCTCGATGCGGAGCAGGCGCTCGGTGGGCGGCAACACTTGATCCCACTTCGGGTCGCCGCGGCGATCCAGTGCGGTGAGGTGGACGTCGTATCCCTCTCGAGTGGTGACGAAGCTCTGCCGCTCGTCAAGAATGGCGGGCGCCTCCAACTCGCAGGCGATCTTGTGGACGACCTTCACCCGATTGCCGGATGGCGGCTGGAAATGGGTGGCTTGCATGGAGGCCGGATTCAGCATGGACGGTTCCTCACATGGGTACACTGCCAAAAAAGCATGACAGCGCGCTGAATCGTCCGTTACCGGAGAGTTAAATGCGGCCCGTTTTGAACCGTTCCACGAACGCCTCGGCCTGTGCGCGGGTATCGAAGAGATACACCGCGAGGTCGTCGAAGCGGGCCGCGGAGCCGTTCTGCGCTTCACGTCCGTCGGCGATCTGGAGGACAGGCGGAGCGCGCCGCTCGATTCCGGCACCGGGAAGATGCCCCACACCGGCACCCAATCGTCCGCTTTTTTCGGCGCCGCCTTCATGGTGTCATCGTTGAGATAAGCGTCCAACTTGTGGTCGTCCTGGCGGTTGACCATGTATCCGTAGAGGTAGGGCAGACCGGTCTGATCGCCGTCTTCATTGACTCGCTCGGCGCTCGCGCGGCCCACCACCACCGCGTGTTTTCCTCCAGATCCAGAGGGCAGCGGAACGTCCTGAGAAAGAAATCCGTCGTAGCGGACCAGGAGGCCCGGATTCCCGTCCACGCTGCGCCCCGCCTCGGCGTCACCGTTCGCCTTCCAGTGCGAGAGTGCGCCGCTGCCCTCCGGATTGCGCAGCAAATTGGGGGTGGACGCGGTAATGACGGGCAGGGCCGGGCGAGGCCGCCGGGGTTTCCGCGGTCACCGCGACGGCGGGGGCGCCGGCCCGCCACACGATGATCGCGCGGTCCTTGCCACCGGTAGCCAGTGCGGCGCCGTCCGGCGCAAAGCGGATGGTCGCCGCGCCCTCGCGATGTTCCTTCAGCGCTTTCACCCTTTTCGCGGTGGCTGCTTCCCACAGGTACACGGCGCCGTCGGAATTTGCCGTCGCCAGCAGGCTGTTGTCAAAGCCGAAGGCCACCGCCATGGTACTGGCGTCGCGCACGTAGAAGTTCTGTACTTCCTTACGGGTCTCGGTGTCGAACACCACGATGCTGCTGTCGTTGAAGCCGACGGCGAGATATTTTGCGTGGCGGCTGAACGACAGCCCGGTGGCGACGGAATCCTTCCCCACCTTTTCAATGGGGAATTTTTCGCTCTTCCAGGTGGCGGTGTTCCACAGCGTGATTTCCGGTCCGTTGCCCGCCGAGGCCAGCACTTCGCCGCTCGGGGAGAAGGCGACGACCCGCTGGGTCTCGCTGGAGGGCAGCGTCTGTTGGAGCTTGAGAACCGGCAGGCCGTAGATGCGGATGGGGTTCTGATGGCCGGTCACCGCCAGCAGCCGGCCGCCCGGGCTGGCGGTCAAATCGGTGCCCGCTTCTTTGAGCACGACTTCCTCCCCGGCCAACTGGCCGCCGGACAGCACGAGACGCCGCACTTCGCGATACGCGTCGGCCACCAGGATCGACCCGCCGTCCCGGGCCATCACGATGCTGGAGGGGCGGTTGTCGAGCTTGACCTGCGCGCTCTCGCGGCCGTCCTTGAGGTCCCACACGCGCACGGTGAAATCCCCGTTGCTGGCGGACACCAGGTACTTGCCGTCCGGCGTGAAGGCGAGACTGTCCACCGCGCCCTGGTGGTCTTGCAGCCGCAGGTGCGGCGCGATGCTGGCCGCGGCCATCGGCCGTGCCCCGTCGTCGGCCGCACTGCCGCCGCGGCTGCTGCAGCCGGCAACGCAGACCAGTATCGCGATCAGAACGGCGCGCATCGGCTTACCTCCAGATGAATCCTCGAACCGACTTCCAGCTCAGGAGTTCGCTGCAAGAGAATTCCTTCTCCGGGAGTACGCTCGAACCTGTTGCATTTTGGCAGAACGCTTCTCGCCGCAAGGCCGTCACGTGGCCGCGCGTCATCCAGGTCGCCGGGCAGGGAACGGCGCCGCGCGTCGCGTACCCACACGGACTCTTTTCTTGACTGGAGTGCGCCTCATGCAAGCCGCCACCTCTCTTCTCAGCGAAATGTTCCTCCTGGTGCTGTGCGCCGTCGTATGCCCGGGCGGCGCCGCGGAGATGCGCGTGGACGTGGTGCGCAACGGCGAGGTCACCGACGTCTTTCTCATCTCGCGGGCCGGCAAAGGCCTGAAGCTCCGCGAGGTGGGAGAGCACGGCGTGGTGATGTCCAGCGACGCCCGCCGGGTGGACGAGGCCGCGCACGTGTATGACATCCACGTGGGGGGCGCGCCGGGCCCGTCCGAGCGGGTGGACATCAACGCCTCGCTCCAGGGGTTCCAGGACGTGAACCTGCACGACCAGGGGATCGCCCAGTGGAAGACGCCCGAGGGCTCTTCGGTGCGCGTGGAGCGGGGCGGCGAGATGATGATCGTGCAGCCCTCCACCATGCCCGGCGTCCTGCTGATCGTGCGCGGGCTCTCCGGCTAGTTAACATCCCGGTAATGGCGGCACGACGGGCCTTCGGGTAAACTGCGCGCGAGGCAGGAGGTCTGATCGTGACAAACCCCATCGCGCTTTCGCTGACCCGGCACGCGCTGCGCTCGCCGTACGCCGTCGCCCTGCCGGCAACCCCGCAGGCACACGAGCCGCTTGACGCCGTAACCCTGAGCGGCGCCGCTGAAGATGCGCCTTCCGTGAGCAAGCCTTCCTACACGCTGGCCGTGGTGACCGCCCTGATGCTGGCCGCCGGCGCATTCGGCGCGACCGCCGCCCACGCGGCGGAGCCCCGCCCGCCGCAGACCTCGGTGTCGCAGACCACCCAGAGCGCAACGGTGCGCCGCATCACGGCCAATCCCACGGTGACCCAGAGCGTGCGTACCTACGTCACGGACATGGTCGAGAACAACCGCATCCAGTCGGCGACGCTCAACACCTACCAGAAGTCGTTCCAGAACAATTACAACACGCTGGTGCGCATCGAGCGGCGCATCGTGCAGAATCCCGAGTCGCTCGCCGACCCCGCGGTGCGCCGCGTCTACGAGAAGACGCAGGCGGCGCTGGATTCCATCCAGGTGTATTCAGACACCCAGGAAGACATTATTTACCGCGCGGCCTCGCAGACCATCGAGACGCCGAATGGAACGCGCATCACCATGCCGATGGAGCCGGTTTCGCGGGTGCCCCGCACCACGAGCGATTATTCCGGCTCCGCGCGCATGACCGATCGCGCGGTCGAGCAGATCCAGGAAATCATGGGGATGCAGGTGCAGCGCTAATGGGGGGGCCAGGGGGCGCCGAAGGCGACTAACCCCCCGGATCAGATCGATTAAATCTGGCGCAGATCGAGCTGCGAGATCGCTTCCGACTCCCAGCCCGGTCCCACGTCGCGGATGCGGGTGACGGTGCGGGCTTCCTCCAGGCGGCCGGCAACGACGTCCACCACGTAGGTGCCCCACGCGCGATACTCATGGCGGCCGTTTGTGTTCGGGGTGCTGACCGCCGGGCAGTTCCAGGAAATAATCGCCACTTCGCGGCCGTTGCGCATCTCGAGGCGCTCGACGGTGTAGAAAATCGACACGGCGCTGGTAGACTGAAAAGGCACGCCGCTGCAGCGCCAGGTGGTGCCCGCGCTGGCGTATCCCTCGGGCAGCGGGTACCAGGAGCCGGGGATTGCGGTGCCGTCGGACATCGGAGTGACCACGCCGCGGCTGGAAATTTGCAGAAGCTGCTCGTCGCCGTTCAGCCCTTCGCCCTCGGACTCCACCATGCTGGCGCGCACCAGCGTGGAGGCTTCGTTGGTCTGCAGCACGTCGGTTCGGATGACGCAGCGACTGCCCGATTCGCTCTCACCGTAGCCGGCGCCGCAATGAGCACGGCTCTCCGTGCGCAGCACGAGCTCGGTGTGGAACGTCTCGGCGGGTGCGAAATGGTAGCGCAACAGGGTCGAATGGACAGGCGCCTGGTTCGTCGCGTGGGCCATGCTCTGCACGGGGTCAGCCTCTCTGAGCGGCCTCCGCTGGTCTGATCGAGGGGGAGCCGCTGCTCGCAATCCTCTTGGGGTGTTTCTCCCGCATTTCCATTGACAGTAAATGCCCGTTTGTTAACCAGGGTTAACGCGATGTTGCAGATTTGTAACATCGCGCGTTAGGGTGTCTTAACAATCGCTAATCCGGCCGGAAAGTCTCCTCGCTGATTCGGGACTCCTGCACCCATCCTAACGCGGCGCCCGCGCGTGCGTCCCTGACGGAGATCACGGCCCTGCCGATGAATTCATTGTCATGCTCAACCAACTCATGCCGGAGCTTCCCCCCGGCAACGCTTGAATGAAGAAGATTGACGCCCTGGACTAGGCGTCTGGAACCACTGTCTTTACGCACGGGCTGCGCATCGGCATCCGCAGCAACGACCCGGCGGTGCTGGAGCGCATCGCTCCGCTGCTTCCGGTCGGCACCCGCGCCTACGAGAAGCCTGGGGTGCGCCGTCTCTATTCCATCTGGGTGGGCGGCGAGTCGCGGCGGCGCGGCGTGCGCAACTACAACATCGGATACGCCGATGCGGCCCGTTTCGCGCGCACCCGGGATCTCGAAGAGGTGTACGAGGAATTCGAGACCAACATCAACCGCTACGTCGCCGAATTCTCGCCGCGCCTCGTGTTCGTGCACGCCGACGTGGTGGGCTGGCGGGGGCGGGCCATCGTGCTCCCCGGCAAGTCGTTCAGCGGAAAGACCACCATGGTGCGCGCACTCCTGGAGGCCGGGGCCACCTATTTTTCCGACGAGCACGCGGTGTTCGATCAGCGCGGGCGGGTGCGGCCGTATCCCCGCCGGCTTGCCGTGCGCGTGAAGGGCGCGCGGCCCGAGCGGATCGTGCCGGAGGCCGCCGTTGGGGAAGCGCCGCTGCCGGTGGGACTGGTGGTCACCGCGCCCTACGCGGAGGAGGCACATGTCTGGCGGCCCCGCGCCCAGGCGCCGGGCGAGACCATGATGTCGCTGCTGGCCAACGCCATCGCCATCCGCAATCGGCCGGCGCCGGTCATGCGCGCGCTGCAAGAGGTTGCCTCGCGGGCAGCCTCGTGGAGAGGGCGACGGGCGGACGCGGAGACGGCGGCCAGGGTGCTGCTGGAGCGGCTCGCGGACTGGTAGTTACTTTACCGTGAGCGGCGCGCGTCGCACGACGCTCCGCCCGGTGAAGTTGTCTAAGATGCGGAAAGCGAAGACGTAGTCGCCAGCCGGGATCTTGTTGTGGATGCGGATGTAGGCGTCAAACGGCCGGCCTGTCGTCCACGGCTTTTCCGCGTTGCGCAGGTCGAACTGCTTGAGGGTCCGTCCGCTGGCATCCTTCACGCGCCACCATGCGTGCAGCGAAATGCGGCCGTCTTCCACGCGCATCCCGGTCACGTCGAAGTTGGCCCACACCGGCTCGCCGGCCCGGATGGGCTCGCTCGGCGCGCCCTTTTTGTGGGAAAAGCGGAAATTCTCGATGCGCAGCTCGGCCGGCTGCTCGGGGGAAGGCGTGGGTGTCCCCGGAGAGGGAGTCGCCGTCGGCGCCCCCGGGATCCCCCACTCGGCGCTGGGGGATGCCGTTGCAGGCGGAGCCGACCACGGGTCCTCGGCCAGTGGCGTGGGCGCGGCGGCCCACGGATCCTCGGCCTGCTGCGGCGATTCGGTCTCCGAGGCAACAGGCTCCGGGGTGGGCGTGATGGTGGTGGCCACCGTCTCGGTGACCGTCACCTCCACGGTCTGCGGCGTCGCCGAGGGGGCCGGCGAGCGCCCGCATCCAAAGACGATCAGCGCGCACCCGAGCAGCAGCGCGAGTGGCGCGGTTCTTCGCGGTTTTCGAAATCTGTCCACACGCTGGAATTCCACATGTGGGCGACGGAACCCTTGACATCATTAGTCGTCATGTGCTATTCTGCGAAAACAGGGACGGCAGCCGCCTGAAGAGCGCAAGTCCGCGCGCATCTTCGCCCTCAGCCGGACAGCACGAGTGACATCAAGCGCACGTGCGAGGAGTCGAGTGAAAACCTCGTGGCGGCGCGCTGTTTCCAGTTTATCGACGCTCGTAGATCTGGATGCCGAGCGCGGGGTCGGGGATGGGGACCTCGCGGAAGGTGCGCCATTCAATTTCCGGGCGGAACAGGTCGCGCCCCAGGACCGGCAGCGTGGCCACGCGCTCGTAGCGCCAGGGCAGGCGCTTGAGGACGGGATCATCCGCGAAGGCGACAATGGTGTCGACCGGCGCGAGGCCGAAAAAATGGACCGAGTCGAGCGTGGGGTATTGAGCGCGCTTCTCGGGCTGCAATTGCCAGCCGTACACCAGCCGTGGTGCCGAGAACATCAGCGGATACATGGCGTGCGGAGGCATGGCCCACACGGTGGTTCCGGGGGTCAGGTTGTCGTTGAGCCAGCGGCTCGCCACGGTGTACGGATCGGAAGGCGGGCGCCGCAGCTCGTCCACGAACAGCGCGATTGTCGAGGGGGAGTTCTTCTGGGCCGGGGCCGGGTGCAGCCACGTGGTGCCGAAGGCGAGCACGGCCAGGGGGATGGCGAGCCAGCGGCCGTTGGCCAGCGCGAGGATGGTCATGGCGCCGAGCGGGATGGTGAGCGCCAGGACGGGCGCGTAGAAGCGGATGAACGCCACGTCGTCGGCGGTAAACCCTCGGTACTGCGGGGAAGCGATGGTGACGGCGGCCACGTATACCATCACCGCGCACCACGGGCGCATCAGCGGCGCCGCTCGCCACCACGCCACCAGCGGCGCGGCCAGCATCAACAGTCCGGGGAAGAATTCGTTTCGGTCGAGATCGCGATAGGCTTCCAGCAGCAGGGTCGCCTTGGAGGCGAGCCACACTGACAGGGGAACACCGACGAGTCGTGGGAGCGGATTCCACACCGTGAGCGTGAGCGCGCAGAGCAGGGCCGGCGGCAGCACGATGATGAGGATTTCCCGCGCAGTGATCCGCTTTCCCCAGAGCGCGTGATCCACCAGCAGGCAGGCCACGGCGGCCACCAGGTTCAGGAACGAGGAGAGCCACAGCAGGCAGAGCAGGGCGCTGACTGCCGCGGCGTACCAGCGCGAGGCGGTCCATTCCACCCAGACGTAGGCCAGGGCCAGGGTGAACAGCATGGCCGGCGCATAGTAGCGGCACTGGCGGAAGAACAGGAAGACTTCCACAGTGCACAGCAAGGCGATGCCGAACACGGTGAGGGCGACGGGCGAGAGGTCGCTGCGCCACATCCAGCGCAGTCCCAGCAGTATCCCCAGGAATCCGCACAGGGCGAACGGCAGGCGCGCCGCCAGGGGCGAGGGGCCCAGGATCCCCAGGAAGGGAGCGGCGAGATAGAACTGCAGCGGCGATGAGAAGCGGTCCTGGAAGCCGTCGATCATGGCCCCGCCGCGGTAGGCCACGACGTTGTTGCCGACGCGCACCGTGGTGTCGCCGGTTTCCCAGACGCCCAGCGCGGTGAGGGCGGTGAGCGCCTCGTCGTCCCACAGCGCGTAGTGTCCGAGGTTGTAGAACAGGAGCAGCAGGGCGGCGCTGACGATCAGGGCGGCGATCCAGGCGCGCTTCATTCCGCGTAGTGCAGCTCCTGGAAATAGGTGGTGACCCATCCCCAGGTCATCGGAAAGCGCAATTTCTCCAGCGTGCGGAACGGGCGGCCCAGCGGCTGGCTGAGCGTGATGGCGCGGATCGGACGCTCGGCGTTCACCGAGCGGGCGATGCGCGCGGCCAGCCTGCGCATGAGGCGCGTCGAATAGGTGGTGGAGGCCGCGTAGAAAATGGTGCCCGGGGAGAGATCTTGCTTGAGAAAGTCGCCCTCGATGAGCGTGACCTTCCCTGACAGGTCCAGGTCGCCCGCCATGCGTCGGGCGCGCGCCACCAGCGTGGGGACCACCTCGATGCCCACTCCTTTCACGCCGAAGTGCCTGGCCGCGCCCATCAGCGCCAGGGCGCGGCCGCAGCCCAGGTCAAACACGACGTCGTCGGCCGTAATGCCGACGCGGCGCAGCATGGCGATCATGGAAATGACGGGCGTTTCGCCGAAAACGCACTGGCCCTCGGGAAGTCCGAGCGCGGGTGCTTCGCGGCGCACGACCTTGCCGGGCGGGTCGAACAAAAACTGCCGCGCTGCGGAGAAGTGAAGCTGCCACCACCAGGCGCGCCAGCCCAGTGACACCATCTCAAAGCTGTTGAGGGCAACGTCCCAGGCCGCGTCGGACACCCGATCCCAGACCGGGCTGAGCACGGGAATGCGCATGTCAGGGGCGTTTCGGCCTGTCGTACCGGGGTGTCCTGGTCGCATCTTGCGATTCCGATGCCCGGCCGGCGTCCCCCCGGCCGCCGGTCTGGCGTCCCCCCCGGCCCCAAGGGCGTGACACGCTACTGTGCGCGGTGTCAGCCCGCGACACGCTACTGTGCGCGGTGTCAGCCCGCGACACGCTACTGTGCGCGGTGTCTGCCCGTGACACGCTACTGTGCGCGGTGTCAGCCCGTGACACGCTACTGTGCGCGGTGTCAACCCGCGACACGCACCCGGTTCTGGAGTGGCCCGCGGCTTCGTCTTGTCGTCAGTGCGTAACGATGCGCGTCCGGGGAGAATTCATGCGGGTCCGCGCGCTACCCTCAGGTCATGCGACAGGGGGATGTCTCCATCGCGGCAGTGCTCGTTGCGCTGCTTGCGCTCGTGGTGCTGGAAGTTCTCGCATTCCTGACACCGTCGGTGCCGCCGGAAAGCACCGCGGTCGTTTCGCCGCAATTTAAAATTCGCCTGAGCGAAGGAAGCCCGTCCAAGACGCCCGGGCGTGCTCCCGCATCCGCGACGCCGCTGACCGACGAGGCTGCGCCGCGCGTGCTGGCCAGTCTGCCGAAACCGACCGGCGCTCCGCTGTCGAAGGTCGTCGCGCCACCGTCGATACCTCCTCCCGCGGGAAGGGTTCTCGCGGCATTTCCCGCGCCTGAGCCACCGCGCCCGGTTACGGTCCGCAAGGAAGTCCTGCGTATCGTGCGGCATGCGCCCGAGGGCGCCACGCAATCGGCCTCCCAGGTGTCGGTGACGTTTTCGCACCCGATGGTGACCGTTGCTTCGCACGATGACCTCGCGGCGGACGGCGTGCCGGTGCGGCTGCAACCGGCCCCGCCGGGCGCCTGGCGCTGGATGGGGACGCGCACGCTTCAGTTCACGGCGCAAAAGCCATTTCCGAAGGCGGCGGAATACAACGTGGAAGTGCCGGCCGGAACCACCAGCGTGAACGGTGTAAAGCTTTCTCGCGCCGTGCGCTGGAAATTCCGCACGCCGGCGCTGCACATGGAGTGTCCGCTGGCAGGAGATGAGCGCGTTGGGCGCCGGCCGGAAATCGTGCTGCGCTTCAACCAGGAGGTGGATCGCGCGGCCATCTTTTCCCGGCTGAAAGCCACTGCGGCCGGCGAGTCGCTTGCGCTGGAGATGGTCCCGAACCAAGACAAGATGGTGGTGCGTCCGGTGTCGCGCCTGCCGGGGAATTGCCGCGTGCGCGTTGTGCTGCCGGCCGGTGCGGAATCCGCCGAAGGGCCGCGCCGGACCACCGCGCCTCAGGGGTTCTGGTTCAAGACGTACGACGTATTGCGGGTGACTGAACACAGCGGTCCGGTGGAACCGGATGAATCCTGGTCTATCAACTTCAACAATCCGCTGAAGCAGGAACCGTTCCGCGCCGAGCAGGTGCGCGTTTCGCCACCGATCAGTGAGATGGAGGTGAGCGTCTCGGACGATACGTTGTTCGTTGAGGGCGACGTACGTCCGTCGGTAAAATACTCGGTCACGCTGGCCCCGGAAATTACCGACATTTTCGGGCAGCAATTGGGGCGCGCTATCACTTTTCCGGTGAAGGTCTCGGCGCGTGC
>VGFD01000109.1 GCA_016868975.1 Armatimonadota bacterium
GCAGCGAGGCCATCGTCTGGGCGAGGCCGTCGTGCAGGTGGAACGCGATGCGGGTGCGCGTCTCCTGCACCGCCAGGCTGCGGGCGCGCGCCACCAGTTGCTCGTGGGTCTCGACCAGCTCGGTGACGTCTCGGAAGACCACCACGTAGCCGTGCAGCGGCGCCTCGACGCGGCTCACCGGGGCGGTGAGCGCCAGCACGCTGCGGTGGCGGGGATGGCTGATGGCCACCCGCCCGGCCGCCGCGGCCGGGGTGGACAGAAAGCGCTGGAAGAAACTGGCCAGGTTGGGGTCCACCTCCAGGGCGTCCACCCGGCGCCCGACGGAGCCCTCGTCCAGGCCGAGCAGCACGCGGCAGCGCCCGCCGAGCTCGCACACCACGCCGTCGAGATCCATGCGGATGACCGCGTCCGGCAGGCAATCAAGCAGCGCCTGCTTCTCGGACAGGCTGACCGCGAGCCTGGACTGCGCGCCGCGCGCCTCCTTTAGCGCGTGGTGGAGACCCACCGAGACGAGCCCGATGGTCAGGAAGCTGATGTAGCGCACGCCCAGGTTGAAGGGGATGAGGTCGAGGTGGTTCACCTCGGGAAAGGCCAGATTGTTCAAGGTGTACAACACGCCGGCGACCGGGACCATCAGCAGGCCGGGCACCCCGTAGCGCACGCACGCGATGATGGTCGGAATCTGGTAGAAGAAGCCGAATTTCTGGATGGGGCCGGTTACGTAGTCGAGCCATGCGATGAAGAGGGCGAACGCGAAAAGCAGGAAGGGCGTGGCCAGATTGTCCGGGCGGATCGGCATGGTTGGGCCAATGGTAGCAAAACGGTGCCCTCTAGTCTACCTGTTTACTAGAGCGAAGGTAGGCACGCAGCCAGCCCATGAAGGCCGAGCCCGGGTCGGAGCGGCGGGAGGCTGGCGGGTAACTGGTCGGGTAGACGGGATCGGCGAGATCGAGGTACTCGGGCACGACGCCCTGTCCGGCGCTTACCTCGTAGTGGCCGTACACCTTCTGGAGGGGGATGCGGTGGCGGGCCACCAGGCTGCGCGCGAGCCGGAAGCCGGCCGCCAGCAGCGCGGGATTGCTCACCAGGTCGGCCTCGTTGGCCGCCACCAGCTCGATCTGAAGGGCCACGTGGTTTACGCCGTAGGCTCCGGTGCAGCGGCGATCGGCGGGAAAGAGCTGATAGATGGTGCCGTCCCGATCGATCATGTAGTGTACCGAAGGGTGGCCGAACACGGTCCCCTGGCCGGCGGACATGTTGCAGCCTCGGTAGAATCCCCGCCAGGCGCCTTCGAACGTCGAGGTGGCGGTGTAGTGCATCACCAGCACGCGCGGGTCGAGGTCAATGCGTTCCTCGCCGACGTGGCGGCGGAAGTACGCGCGGTACTCGTTCTCCCAGTCGGCGAAGGGCAGCAGGCGCTGAAAGACGGGCGGCTCCACCCAGCGCTCCTTCACCAGGGCTTGCAGGAAGGCCGGGCCGAGCGCGGGTCTGGGCGGCTCGTAGCGGCGCTTCATCGCCTGGATGTCCTCATTGGTGTAGGTCCCGGCGAAGGCGGCGGCGGTGATCGCGAAAAACAGCAAGGCGGGGAGCAGCGTTCGACGCATATGTGTAGTGATTCGGCGAAAAAGCGCAAAGATTCATTCCCTATCGATCGGGTCGTCGGAATTCTTTCCGAGGAGATGGCCCGCTTTCGAGCCCCCTACGTGGGGATGGTCGCGGACGAGACCGAGGATCCGTTCCAGGTCTTGATTTCGTGCATCATCTCGCTGCGCACCAGGGACGAGGTGACCGACGCGGCGTCCCGCCGCCTGTTCGCGCTGGCGGTGACGCCGGCCGCGATGGTCGGGTTGTCGGTGGAGGAGATCGCCGAGGCCATCTATCCCTGCGGATTCTACCGCACCAAGGCGGCGACCATTCGGGATCTCTGCGCGGTGCTGATGGAGCGATTCGACGGCCGGGTGCCGCGGGCGCAGGACGACCTGCTGACGCTCAAGGGCGTGGGCCGCAAGACCGCCAACCTCGTCGTCACCATGGGCTTCGGCGACGACGGCATCTGCGTGGACACCCACGTGCATCGCATCGCCAACCGCTGGGGGTACGTGCGGACGAAATCCCCGGATGAGACCGAGCAGGCGCTGCGCAAAAAGCTTCCGCGGAAATACTGGAAGGACATCAACGAATTGCTGGTGGTGTACGGGCAAAACGTGTGCAAGCCGATCTCGCCGCTGTGCAGCGGGTGCCGTCTCCAGGCGGCCTGCAAGAGGTCGGGCGTGACCGTGTCCAGGTAGGAGGGCGCGGCCTGGGGGCGAACGTCCGGGGATTATGAACGAGACGATGCCGGATCTGGACGGGGAGATCGCGCGACTGGAGCAATCGCTGGTCGAGACGCGCGCGAAACTGGCCGAATTGCGCCGCAAGCGGCCCGCGGAGGCGGTGAAGGACTACACGCTGGTCGGCTGGGACGGCGGGCCGCTGCATCTGTGGGAGCTGTTCGGCGAGAAGAAGGACCTGATCGTGGTGCACAATATGGGCAGCATGTGCCCGTACTGCACGATGTGGGCGGACGGCTTCAACGGCATCGTGCACCACCTGGAAAGCCGCGCGGCATTCGTGGTGGTTTCGCCGGACGCGCCGGACACCCAGCGAAAATTCGCAGAGAGCCGCGGCTGGAAGTTTCGCATGGCGTCGAGCCGGGGCAGCACGTTCACGCAAGACATGGGATATGAGACGGTCGACGGGAAGAAACTGCCCGGCGCGTCGATATTCCACCAGCCGCACGACGGCGGCGTGCAGCGCGTGGC
This sequence comes from Armatimonadota bacterium, assembly GCA_016868975.1. GTDB lineage: Bacteria > Vulcanimicrobiota > Xenobia > RGZZ01 > RGZZ01 > VGFD01. The sequence continues at coordinate 2,802 of VGFD01000109.1, forward strand.
ACGCGCCAGCTTCGGGCCGCGGGACGAATATTGCAGCGCGTGGCATTTCTTTGACCTGCTCGATGGTGGGGCGAAGGAGTGGGAGCCGCACTTCCGCTACGGCTCGTGAGCCGCATCCGTTCGATCCGTTTCGAGCCCCTCGACGTCCCGCTCATCGAGCCGTTCGTCATCGCCATCGGACGGCTCGATCAGGTGCGCAACGTGCTCATCACCGTGACGCTGGAGAACGGCGCCATCGGCTACGGTGAAGCCGCTCCGCTGGAGCCCATCAACGGTGAGAATCAGGCCACCGTGCTGGCCACGCTCCAAACCCTGCGGCCGCTGCTCGAGGGGCAGGATGCGGGCGAGTGGCGGCGCCTCTCCGGATTGATGCACGGGTTGTTCAGCGCCCAGTGCGCCGCGCGGGCCGGGCTGGAGATGGCGATCCTGGATGCCTTCACCAAGTCCCTCGGGGTACCGCTGTACCGCTTCTTCGGCGGCGCGCGGGACGAGGTCGAGACGGATATCTCAATACCCATCGTGCCGGCGGAGCATGCCCGCGGACTTGCGGCGGGCATCGCGGGGGAAGGGGTGCGGGTAATCAAGATCAAGGTGGGAACCCGCATCGAGGACGACGTGGCCCGTGTGGAGGCGGTTCATGAGGGCGCCCCGGACTGCGAGATCACGCTCGATGCGAACCAGGGTTTTACGGCTTCGGAGGCGGTCGAGCTGATCCGACGACTGCGGGAGCGGGGAATTTCGGTGCGCATGTTCGAGCAGCCGGTGGCGCGCCATGATTTTTTTGGAATGCATTTCGTCACCGAGCAGAGCCGCGTGCCGGTGGCCGCCGACGAGACGGTGGTCGACGCCTCGGACGCGCTCCGCATGGCGGCTACCCGCAGCGCGCACGTGGTGAACATCAAATTGATGAAGAGCGGCATCGTGGAGGCCATGGACATCGCCGCCGTGTGCCGGGCCGGCTACCTGGGCCTGATGATCGGCGGCATGATCGAGACGCGGCTGGCCATGTGCTGCTCGGCGCACTTTGCCGCGGGGCACGGAGGGTTCACCTTCGTGGACCTCGACACGCCGCTGCTCCTCGCGGAGGATCCGTTCGAAGGCGGCTACCAGCGCGTCGGCGGCCGCTACCTGCTGTCGGGGATTCGTGCGGGCATCGGCTGCTGGCCCCGCGGGCGGCCGAGCGGGTTTCTCTAAATCGTCACTTCCGCCACGGTGAGCTCGTGGTCGGAGCCACCTTTGCCTTTTTTGTCGGCGTGGTCGATATTGCCGTCGCTCAAGATGTGATCGATGCCGTCGAAGCCCGCCGTGTTGAGGCCCAGCTCGCCCGCGGTGGGGAAATCCTGCTCGCCCGGGGTGGAGTTGAAATCTCCGCCCACGATGAGGTTCTCGCCGAACGACTCGGAGAATTTGCGCAGCGAGATGTACTGCTCGTCGATGGCCACCAGGCGGGTGATGTCGTCGTCTTTCTGGTTGGTCATGTGGGTGCTGACCGCGTGCGCTTGATTTCCGTCCGGGGTGGTGAAGCTGACGCCGATGGCGGTGCGCCGCTCGCCGTCGTCGGGGTCCTGGCCGAGGAGCTGCTGGCGCACGGCCGGGTTGCCCTGAGCGTCGCGGGCAAGCTCGCATCCAGGCGCCAGGACCACCGCGTTGCCGTAAGTGCCGTGTCGGTTTGAGGAGCCGAACACGACGCTGTAGCCGGGCTTGCCGTCGAGAGTGGAAGTGTACACCGTTGCGTTGGCGCGGCCGTGGTCGCCGGGGCGGATGCTCTCCAGGGGGGCGTCGACGGTTTCCTTCTCAATCTCAAAGATCAAGTCATGGGTCGGCTTGCCTCCCCGCCTCGTGCCACCGGCGCAATCATCTGGTTTACCGTCCCTGGCGGGACTCTTCGCGTCGTCGCCGTAGCTCGCGGTGTAAGTGATGCGCGCGGCGTTTTCCGCGTCGTCGGTCGGGTTTCCCTCGGCGTCGTAGTACGTGGGATGGGCGCGGTCGAGCGTGTAGCCGTCGGGCAACTGGCGCTCGGCGAGGTCGGTGAGGATCTCCTGGTTGAAATCGCCCATCTCGTCGTCGACCTTCACTTCCTGGAGGGTGGACACTTCGGCGCCGGACTCGATGATGTTGTCGGCCAGGTGATCCGAGGTTTCGTCCTTGAAGTTGCCCTTGTGGGTCTTGCTGCCGCCGGCCACGTTGAAGTTGACGACGTCGATTTCCTGATCGTCCTCCACGCGGCAGAAATCATCGCTGCTCTGGGCTTCTCGGGTCTCGCGCAGGCGCTTGCTGGCGCTTCCCCGATGCTGTCCGTCGGCGCCCGGCGCGCGGCGGTCGTCGGGTCTCTCGGTGCGGCCCTTGTCGCGAATGGCGTGCGTCGGCATGTCCATCACTCCCTCTGGGTTTCATTCTAGGTGGGCGCGGGAGCGAGTTTCAAGCACCTTTTCCGTTGTTTCGTTCACATCTCGTTCACAATTCGTGCCGGTATGTAAACATTGGATTGATAAACTTCCCGCCGCAGTCGGCTATAGTTCCCGCATGCAGCTAACGTCGACCTTTCACTTCCTCCCTGGCTTCCGCCCGGACGCGTCCGAGCTGACCGACACCTCGCCGGATCCAACCCCGCCTGCCCGCCTTGACAGCCGCCACAAGGCGTCCATTGACGCGCTTCTCGACAAGGTGACGGATAAGTCGCGCGAGCGGCTCTACCAGATTCTCCAGGTGTTTCCAGCCGGCGTGCTGGAGAACCTCAAGGATCACGGGCTGACCTTTGAGATCACCGCGGGCGCCGCCGCCCAGGGCATCACGCCCAACGGGCAAGCGGTGCTGGGCGGCTACGATCCGATGCAGCGCAAGATCATCTTCAGCGAGGCCGTCTTGATGACCAGGACCGGCCGCCACGTGGCCATCCACGAGACGGTGCACGCCATTGACCACATGCGCGCCGAGCGCAAGGGATATAAGGACAAGCTGCCGGTGCTGGCCTCCACCCGGGATCAGGACCTCGCGAAGCTGTATGCCGGCTACCTGGCGCGCGGCGCGGTGGAAACCATCACCCAGATCCGCTACGCCCTCAAAGAGGAGCACGGCGGCGAGTTGCCCGGGCACGCCACCCTGGAGGGTGGTGACAACTGGGGCGCCATGGCCGTCGAATATACCCGCGAGGACGGCAAGGAGACGTTTCGCATCGAGCAGCAGCCGAAGCTGGAGGCCAGCCCCATCGAGCAGATGATGGGGATGCCCGAGGCGCCCGACCGAGTGGCCCGCCAGTTGCCACGCACCGAAGTGGAGGTTCCCCTTCACAAGGGCGGCAAGGCGCGCGTGGTGCAGGAAGGCACCATAAGCACGATTACCGTTTCCGAAGGCGCGGTCTCCTACACCGGTGACGTGTGGAGCGAGTACGCGCTGCGCTCCGGCATGGTCGAGGAGTACACGGCGGAAGCCTTCTCCTTTTATCTGGAAAAGGGCAACGTGCACGACGAGATGGAAATGTGCGATCCGGACATGACGGCGTACACCCAGAAGATCCTCGATGAGGAATTCAACCTGCGGCCGTGATTTTGCGCCAGATCCCGTACATCATCGGCAACGAGGGATGCGAGCGCTTCAGCTTCTACGGCATGCGGAACATCCTCACGGTGTTCCTGGTCACCTCGCTCCTCTCTTATTTGCCGGAAGGCGAGCGGGCCGGCGCGGCCAAGGACGTCTTTCACACGTTCGTCATCGGAGTGTATTTCTTTCCCCTGCTGGGCGGCTGGCTGGCGGACCGCTTTTTCGGAAAATACCACACGATATTCTGGGTCAGCCTGCTCTACTGCCTGGGACACCTGTGCCTCGCGGTCTTTGAGTCCAACCGCACGGGATTCTTCGCCGGGCTGGCGCTCATCGCGCTCGGCTCGGGCGGCATCAAGCCGTGCGTGGCCGCTTTCGTGGGAGACCAGTTCGACCAGACCAACAAGAAATATGCCAAAGTCGTTTTCGATGCGTTCTACTGGATCATCAATTTCGGCTCGTTTTTCGCCTCCCTGCTGATGCCGATTTTTCTGCGGAAATTCGGCGCCAGCGTGGCGTTCGGAATTCCGGGGCTCTTGATGGCGGTCGCCACTTTGATATTCTGGCTGGGACGCAAGCACTACGTGATGGTGCCGCCGGCCCCGGCCGATCCCCACTCGTTCTTGAACGTGTCGCGCAGCGCCCTGGCAGCCAGCCCGCAGGGCCGCGCATTTTCCGGGGCGGCGTTGTTGGCCGTGCTGCTGGCGCTGTCGCTGACGCCGAAGCTGGGCGTGGTAATCTCCCTGTGTACCGCACTGGTGGCCGTGGTTGCGATCGGCGGGGTGGGGGTGTGGCTCAATCTCGAGCTGGTGCGCGGCGTCCATCCGGACGAGGCCGTTGAGGGGGTCCGCGCGGTGCTGCGGTTGATGGTGCTGTTCTTCCTGGTGACGCCCTTCTGGTCGCTGTTCGATCAAAAAGCGTCGACCTGGGTGCTGCAGGCGGACGCGATGACAAAACCCGAGTGGTTCCAGTCGTCACAGATGCAGGCGCTCAACCCGGCGCTGGTGATGATCTTGATTCCGCTGAACAATCTTGTCTTGTACCCGATGCTGGCCCGCGCCGGCTACGAGATGACTGCCCTGCGCCGCATGACGGCGGGCATCGCGCTGGCCGGAATGGCCTGGATCGTGGTGGGCGCGATGCAGGTGGCGCTTGACGGAGGCGGCGCGGTGTCAATCACCTGGCAGGTGCTGCCTTACGCCCTGCTCACCCTGGGCGAGGTCCTGGTGTCCGCGACCGGCCTGGAGTTTGCCTACAGCCAGGCGCCCCAGGCGATGAAGGGCGCCATCATGAGTTTCTGGAACCTCTCGGTAACGGTGGGGAATCTGTGGGTGCTGCTGGTGAACGCGGCGGTGAAAAATCCCGCGGTAACCGATTTTATTTCCGGCTCCGGCTACGGTGTGACCGCGTTCCAGATGTTCTTCTTCGCCGCTTTTGCGTTCGCCGCGGCGTTCGCGTTCGGAATGGTGGCCCAGAGATATCCGCTGGCGGATCACTATCGTAAGGCGGAGTGATCAATCGGGTATCTCCACCTGGAGCCGCAGATCACTTTGCTCAAGCCGCTCCCGCAGGGCCGAGAGGTACTCGGGATGGTCCGGGCCGCGCGGCTCCAGGCGCGTGACGATCACGCCGTCCATCTCGAAGCCGGCGCGGACTGAGATCGGCTCCGATACCACCTCGAGCACGCGTTGCTGCAACTCGGGATCGTCGATGGCGACCTCGATGGAATCGTCCACCACGTCCATCTCCCCGGCGATGTCGCCGAGCACCAGTACGTCGTCCTCCTCGCGGAGGTGCCGCAGGATGACGCGCGTCACCACTACTGCACGCCCAGTTTGCCCGCTTGCTGTAGAAGGCGCTCGGCAACGTCGTGCAGGGCGGGGTCCCTGGTCTTCAGGAGCGCCCGGTCTCGATGGTAGTGCTCCACGCCCTCGGCCACGTACTCGCGCGGATTCGTGAGCGCGTATTCCGTGATGCTCGCGCCACGCGTCTTCGCCTGGGCATACGCCTTCTCCAGGTCAGCGGACCACGTCTTGTAGAACGCCGGAACCGCGGCCGCCACCTCGTAGTCCAGCCCGTGGCTCAGCTCGTGAGAGGCGGTGCCGTGCGTGTGGCCGTCTCTGCCCACCGCCGCCGCGTCGACCTGCGCGGTCTTCGTCCCGCTGAAGTAGAGTCCGCTGGCGCCATCGACGTGTTTGTTGGCCCTCTCGAGGTTTTCGCTGTCGAGGAGGACCGCCTCGCCCTTGCCCCCCGGCCGGTAGTAGTGTACGTCGGGGATGAGGATATTGTGCTTCACGCGGTCCATCGGGATCTTCTCCGGGTGCGCTCGCATGTCGTCGAGCTGCTTTCCGAGCATGCCCTTCATTTTGGGATTGTCCATGCGGGCGGCAAGGCTCTCAATGTTTCGCAGGGACTCACGCCGCGCGGCCTGCAAGCGATCTCCGTTGACGGCCCCCATCATCTTCTCAAACTGCTGCTTTTCAGCCGGCGTCTTCGCGCCCTGAAATTCGGCCATCATGTCGCTGCTCATCTGTCCGGCGAACATGGTGCCGCTGCGCACCGGCACCCCCGCCTCGCGGGACCTGGCGTCGATGAGCTTGCCCTTCTCTTCGCTCAGCTTCATGAGCTCGCCGTTGAGGGCCATGGCCTCCTGCATCTTGGGCGGTACCTGGGGGGGCTCCGACGGCTGCTTTGCATCGATGCCTTTCGTGGGTGGTCCGCTCGGCTTCATCGCGGCTCCGGCCATGACGCCGCCCATGATGCCGAACCCCACGAGGGGCTGCTGGTCGCCAAAGAGTTCCTTGCGTCGACTCTCGAGGCTCGCGATCTTCTGGTCGATTGCGGCGGCCCTGGGATCGGTCGCAAGGCTCTCCCCGAATCTCCTGGCGGCGCCCGTGTCCACGCGGTCGGCGGTGGTGGTCGTGAGGTTGCCCCGGTCTTGCAGCATCTTGAAGACCTCGGTCTCGGTGTTCGTCACCTGCATGCGGATGCCGCGTCGGTCCGCAAAGCTCAGCACGTCGCTGTCGAAGCCACGCAACTCTTTCTTCAAGTCTTCGCGCTTCGGGCCGGCGAGGTCGCGATCCTGTCGATGGTGCGATCCTTGCGCTGACCTTCAGACTGAAGGCGATGAAGGCTGGGGGACGCAATGCGCGCCGGCGCCACCCGCTCTCCAAGGTGAACGCTGTCCGGGGGCGCGCCCACGGCTTCCCTGAGTGATTCGGGGGCCCAGGAGGGCATGTATTCGCGCAGCAGGCCGCGTGCGTTGTTGAGGATTTCCAAAGGTTTCTCCCCCAGTTTCCGTCTACTGGGAGTATACCGACATGTTGCCGGGATGTAAAGTATGTTGCCGGACTGTTAACAGGGTGTTAACGGGTTGTCGGCGGTTTGGAGGCTGACTTTTGCCTGCGGCGAGTGTCCTCGCCTGGCGCGATTCAGGAGAAATCTCCAACAACAGCCGGAACCTTAATCTCGGCGCTTCGTCTGCATTTCTAGAATACGGGAGAGCGCCTGGTGCTGCGCTGTCAAGGAGGAGTTGGAATGCGAATTCGTGCAGCGTCGTCATTTATCGTTCTTTAACTGGGGTTCTTTCTGGCCGGATGTGGCAGTGGAGGGGGCGGTGAAGGCGCGACCGGCACCTCGGCGGGGAGTGCTTCCAATCGAGTCACGCTGAACAACGTCACACTCATACCGGCGACTTCGCCAACGCCAACGCAGACGCAAACAATGCCCCCGACCCCGACGCCGACTTCGACTTCGATGCCCGCGCCGACTTCGACGCCGACGCCGACGCCGACGCCAACCCCGACGCCAACCCCGACGCCGACGCCGACGCCAACCCCGGTAGGCGGCGGAGTGGTGTTTGTCGGCGCGGGCGACATTGCCACCGGCGGCGGCAACGACGAGGCGACCGCAAGGCTGCTCGACGGCATCGCCGGCACGGTCTTCACGCTGGGCGACAACGTCTACTCGAACGGCACCGCCGCGGAATTCGCCGAGCGCTACGAGCCGACGTGGGGGCGCCACAAGGCGCGTACCCGTCCGGTGCCGGGGAACCACGACTACGGCACTAGCGGCGCGGCCGGGTACTTCGGCTATTTCGGCGCCGCGGCCGGCGACCCGACGAAGGGCTACTACAGCTACGACCTGGGCGATTGGCACATCGTCGCGCTCAACAGCGAAATCGACGTGGGCGCCGGTTCGACGCAGGAGCAGTGGCTGCGCTCCGACCTCGCGGCGAGCACGAAGACCGGCACGCTCGCCTACTGGCACCGGCCCCGCTTCAGCTCGGGGGCCCACGGCAGTTCGACGAGGACCACGGCCCTCTGGCAGGCGCTATACGACTACAACGCCGAGATCGTCCTGGTGGGCCACGACCACAACTACCAGCGCTTCGCGCCGCAGACGGCGGCCGGCGTTGCCGACCCGGCGCGTGGGATCCGCCAGTTCGTCGTCGGGACCGGTGGGGCCGGCCTCTACGACTTCAGCACGCCAATCGCGAACACGGAAGCATACAACGTCAACACCCACGGCGTGCTCAAGCTCACGCTCCATCCCGGACGCTACGACTGGCAGTTCGTTCCGGTCGCCGGCAAGACGTACACCGATTCCGGCAGCGCCGCCTGTCACTAACCCGCCGCCGGCAACTGCCGAAACCGGCCCAGCGGAGACAGTCTCTGCTGGTCCTCCGTCGCGAGGTCCATTCCGGCCTGGTCCGAACAACCCTGGTCCCTCGGGACACCTTTTTGATATGATGGCTGCTGGGAATTCGTTCAAGCGGAGTGGGCATGCCTGGATCGGCAATTCGCTGGCTGGTGGTCGTCTTTGGCGCCGCGCTGCTGTGCGCGGACGCATCCCTGGATTTCATGCACGTGCGCGCGGTGAGCGCGGTCAGCGGCTGGACCTCTCGGCTGGCGGCGGAAGCCTTCGCCTCGGTGCTGCGCAACGGCATTCTGCTGGTCGCGCTGGTTCTCGTGGCGCGGGGCGGCCCGGGGGGCTGGAAGCTGCTCGCGCTGGCCGCCCTGCTGGGCATCGTGCGGCGCGGCGCGTTCTTTGCCAACGCGGCGGCCTCGTTTGGCTCGCTGGGCTCGCCGGAATCCCAGGTGGCGCTGGCCGCGATGGACCTCGTGTTCCGGCTGTTCTGCATGGCGGCCGCGGTGGACGTGATGCGCCGCCTGTCCCAGTGAGGCTGCTCGCGGCCGTCGGATTGGTTATCTTGCTGGTGAACGGCTACGAGGACGTCGGAATATTCCGTGACGGCGACCCTCGCCAGATCGCCGGCCACGCGGTTCGCGAGGCACTGGTGGCCGGCGCGGTCTGCGGCTTGCTGTGGCCGCGGCCAGGGTGGGTTCCGTTCATGGCCGGGGCCGGCCTGCACGGGCTTTTTGTCTGGTGGGGATATTTTTCGGAGGCGCGCGACGCCTGGGGCTTGCCCTGGACGTGGTTTGGCGTGTCAGACGTTGGCTGGCGGTGCGCCGTCCTGGCCTGCGCCTGGCGCATGCGCGGAGAATTCTGGAACGACCTGCTGGGTAGGAGGTGAGCGTCGTGCGTGGATCCAGTGTCATATCCGTCATCGTGGTGCTGGGATTTTTTGGTCTTCTGGCCATGATCATCGTCCCTTGATTCGTCAGCTCGAAAGGCTACTGTCAGTTGACCGCCTGTAGATCCAACCTGAATAAAGTGAGCGACGCCCTGAAGATGTACGGCGAGGACAGCAAGGGCGCACATCCGTCCGCACTGGCACAACTGTCACCGCAATATCTCAAGGCCGTTCCCACCTGCCCGACGGCGCGCTGCGACACGTATTCAGCGGCGTACGTCGGCGCCCAAGGCGCCTACACACTGGTCTGCGGAGGCCACCACCACAAGGCCGTGGGGCGCCCGGCCAATTATCCGCAGTACACTTCCGCCGGCGGGCTCATTGATCGCTGACGGAGTAGGCGAGCGCACGCCGCATCGCGAATGGTGGGCCTGCCACGGCCAAATTTCGCGGGTGGCAGCTTGTTACCGAGTGTAAG
>VGFD01000110.1 GCA_016868975.1 Armatimonadota bacterium
TTCCGCGCCCACCAGAATGACGTTTGCGTCCGGCGAGAACCAGGCGGCGTCCACGGCCACGCCGATCGCGCGCCACGACTTGCCGCCGTCCAGGCTCATCAGGAAACGCCCCTCGCCGCGGGCCGTGGCGGGAATCGGGTTGGGACCCTCGCGCCGCGGCGCGCGCGGGCCGATGTTGAAGAAGGCGTACAGCGTGTCGAAGCGGGCCGGATGGACGCCGAAATAGGTAAGCACCGGCTCCATGCCTTCCTTGCGCAGCATCCGATAAAGGTCGTCAGAAACCGGCTTCAGCGTGTCGAGCGCGTCTCGCGAAACGAAGACGCCGTCGCGATCCGACGCCACGTAGGCTTTTTTCCAGGTGCCTGAATCCATCCAGATCCCGAGGAAAGTGCCGGCCAGTCCGCGAGTGCGCGGATCGCCGCGCCAGTGTGGCTTCGCCTCCGCCGCCGAGATCAGCGCAAGCAGCAGAAACGCGACCAGCAGTCGGGAAATCATGCGCGCCGCGCCTTCGTCTTCACGTCAAACCACGCGGCGGCGATAATGATCAGTCCCTTGATGACCTCCTGCAAATCCTGCGGCGTGCCGAGTATTGACATTCCGTTGGCCAGCACCGCCAGCAAAAATAAACCCAGGATGGTGCCGCGCACGTGCCCGATGCCGCCCATCAGCGAGGTGCCCCCGATGACCACCGCGGCGATGGCGTCCAGCTCGTTGAGGCGACCGATGTTGCCCGGCGTGGCGCCGCCTTCACGCGAGGCGGCGAGAATTCCGGCCACGCCACAGAGCAGCCCGGAAATCATGAACACTCTCCACTTGATCGATCCCACGTTGATGCCGGACAGCGCGGCCGCGCTGGCGTTCCCGCCTACCGCGTAGATCGCGCGGCCGAACGCGGTCTGGTCGAGGATGAACATGCCGGCCAGCACGACCCCCAGCCACAACAAAAATGGCAGCGGCAGCCCGCGGTAGCCGCAGAATACCCAGCCGGCGAACGCAAAGCCCAGGAATCCGATTGCCAGCCTTGCCGTCTGGGCGCTTTCGCCCGGCGGCTCGAAGCCGAACGAGCGGAGCCGCGATTCGGCACGAAATTGCATGGCCACCCAGGCCACAAAGGCGATGAAAATCAGCGCGGCCGACACACCGGGCGGCACGGTCGAGAAGAAGAACTGGGTGAACTCTTCGTTGCGCGGGCTTACGTTCTGCCGCCCGGAGACAATCTGGGCGAGACCGCGCCCGATGACCAGCATGCCCAGCGTGATGATGAACGAGTGGATCTTGTAGCGGGCCACCCAGAATCCGTTCCAGGCGCCGACGACCACGCCCAGCGCCACCGTGACGACGATGGCCAGGGGCATGGCCCACCCTTGCTGCAGAAGGAGACACATGACCACCGCGGTCAGTGCCACCACGGAGCCCACCCCGAGATCGATCTCCCCGATCAGGATGACCAGCGTCATCCCAACGGCCAGGACGCCCACCACCATCACCTGGCCCACAATATTGGAAAAGTTTTCCGGCGAGAAGAACGTGAAATTCCCCTCGCGCACGTAGTAGACGATGGTGAACAGGGCAATCAGCGCGAACAGGCTGACCACGATGCCGAATTGCGGCCCCAGGTCGAGCAGCGGGGACTTCTTCTCACTGGTCATGCCGGCACCATGCGCGCCTGTGGCGGCAGTGCGCCCGTTGCGTATTGCATGACCGTCTCCGCGTCGGCCTCCGCCTTTGAGAGGAGCGCCACCTGGCGTCCCTCGCGCATCACCAGCACGCGGTCGCTCATGTTGAGCACCTCCGGCAGGCTGGAGCTCACCATGATCACCGCCATGCCTTCCTCCAGCAGGCGGTTCATCAGGCGGTACATCTCCACCCGCGCGCCCACGTCCACGCCGCGCGTGGGTTCATCGAGCAGCATCACCGACGGCGCGGTGGCCAGCCATTTTCCGAAAACCACTTTTTGCTGGTTTCCGCCGGACAGCGTGGACACGTTCACCCCCAGGGTGGCCGCCTTGATGCGCAACTCTTCCTTCCATTTCTGCATTTCCTTCGTCTCGGCGAGACGGTCGAGGACGCCCGCGTGGCTCAAGCGATCCAGGCTGGCCAGGGTGATGTTCTCGCCCACCGCCATGGTGAGGATCAGCCCGAACGCCTTGCGGTCCTCGGTGACCAGCGCAACCCCGGCATGGATCGCCTCCAGTGGGGACGCAAAGCGGGCGGAACGACCTTTGAGCCGCACCTCGCCGCGCACGTCCGAGGGGAAGGCGCCGAACAGCGCCGTCAACAATTCCGAGCGCCCGGAGCCCATGAGCCCGGCGATGCCCAGCACCTCGCCGGCCCTCGCTTCGAAACCGATGCCCTGCACGATGCGCTCGCCGGCTCGGAACGGGTGATCCACTTCGAGATCCGACACCGCCAGAACCGGGTCGCCGATGGGATTGGAGCGGGCCGGGTACAGGTCCTCGATCTCGCGGCCCACCATCATGGCCACGATTTTCTCCTCGGTGAGATTCGCCATGTCGTCGGTGCCCACCGTGGCGCCGTCGCGAATCACCGTGCAGCGGTCGCCGATGGCAAACAACTCCTCCAGGCGGTGCGAGATGTAGATGCAGGTCACGCCCTGCGATTTCAAGCGCCGCAGCGTCTCGAACAGGACCTCCACTTCGTGCCCGGTGAGGGCCGAGGTGGGCTCATCGAGCAGCAGCACGTTTGCCTTGACCCGCAGCGCCTTGGCGATCTCCACCATCTGCTGGCGCCCCACGCCGAGGTCCTTGACCGGCGTGCGCGGGTCCACCGGCACGGAAAGCTCGTCCATCAGTTGCCGCGCGCCCTGGTAGGTGGCCGACCAGTCGAGAAAAATCCCCTTGCGCGGCTCGTGGCCCAGGAAGATGTTTTCCGCCACCGACAATTCAGGGATTAAGTTCAGCTCCTGGTGGATAATGGCCACGCCGGCCTGCTCCGCGTCGCGGGTGCCGCTGAAGCGCGCCGGCGTGCCGTTCACCAGGATCTCGCCGCCGTAGGTCCCGTGGGGATGCACCCCGGACAACACCTTGAGCAGGGTGGATTTTCCGGCCCCGTTTTCTCCGATGAGGGTGTGGATGTCGCCGCGGCGGACCTGCAGCGTGATGCCGTTGAGCGCCCGCACGCCGGGAAATTCCTTGGTCACCTCGCGCATTTCCAGGACGACGTCGCTCATTTCAGCAGCCCCTCAAATTCGGACCGTGGATGGAAGCCCGACTCGATGATCACTTTTTCCACGTTGTCTTTCGTGACCAGCTCCACCGCCGTGTTGATGGTGGGCACTTCGACCGCGCCGTTGTTGTAGGTGTACAATTTCGGGTCATTCGCGGCGGCCGGGCCGGCGAATTGCTTCGCCAGCTCCAGCGGGTTGGCGCCCTTCGCCAGCGCGACCGCCGCGTCCGCCGCCGCCTGGGCGAGCGGCACCACGCCCTTGAGGACTTCCACCGACTGCACGCCCTGCAGCACGTAGCGAACGTTGTCTAAGTCGGCGTCGGCGCCAGCCACGAAGACCTTCCCCTCCAGCCCCACCTTGCGCAGGGCCTGGATCGCGCCGCGCGCCATGCCGCTGTTGTTGCACAGGATGGCGTCGACCTTGTTCTGCTCCCGCGTGAGGACGTTTTCGGTGGTCACCAGGGCTTCGTCGGGCGCCCAGTTGGGATGGTTCTGCTCTGCAACGATCTGGACGTCCGGGTAATTCTTGAGGACGTCCTTCACGCCGCGGGTAATCTCGTCGGCCACCGAGTGACCGACCGTGCCTTTCAGGATGACGTAGCGCCCCCGCCCGCCGGTCGCCTTCACCGCGGCCTGCGCCTGGAGCATCCCCACTTTGTAGGAATCCATCGTGACGTACATGTCGAGGGGGCAATTCTTGATCACCCGATCGTAGGCGATGACCGGCACGTTGCGCTGGTGGCAGAGGTCCACCAGGTTCTTCGCGGTGTCGGAGTTGACCGGCTGAATGACCATCACGGTCACGCCGCGCGCCAGGATCTCCTGCACCACCTGCACCTGGATCTGGCCGTCGTTCTTGGCGTCGTTGAAGACCATCGTGCCGCCCAGGTCGCGGACGCGCTGATCGAAGGCGGCGCGGTCCTTCTGGTAGCGCTCCTCTTGCATGGTGCTCAGCACGAAGCCGATGCGCAGCCCTTGCTGCGTGCTCCGGCGGGGAACCACCCAGCCCTGCACGCAGGCGAACAGCCAGCCGGCCAGCAACGCGCTGAGTACCGCGGCGACAAGCGTTTTCTTCACGGTGCCTGCGAGGTTCGCACTTGGCTGGGACCCGTCCTTTGAGGCGGGGGTCGGCAACCATTGCTTTAACGGCCGCTGCGCGGCCTGTCTTCCACGTGTGTAAAACACGCTCTGAAAGGAAAGGGATCCATCTCGCCGCGAAGAATCCCGTGGCGCGCAATGAGTGCGCGCGGGGCCGCGGTCACCACAACGGGTAGCCGCGAAGGGTTAGGTAAACAGCCCAAGCGGCCGAAAAGGGGGGGACAAGCATCCAGGAAGGATTGCAACAGGTGAGTGCCCGGCCGAAGAAAATCAAGTTGCTGGTCGCTGACGATCAAAACCTCTTTCGGGACCTGATCATCGGACGACTCAAGCGCGATCTGGAGATCCAGGTCGTGGGGGCAGCCGTCAGCGGCAGGGACACCATCGACAAAGTCCAGCAGCTCACGCCGGACGTTGTTCTGCTTGACATTCAGCTCGGTGACATGGACGGCATCGAGGTCACCCAGGCCATCAAGGGGTCCAAACCGGAAACGAAGGTGGTCCTGTTGACCGGCTTCCACAGCCGGGAGTCGATCTACAAGGCCTTCCAGTTTGGCGCCAGCGGCTACCTCTCGAAAGACGCGTCGATCGACACCGTCCTCGAGCACGTGCGTGCCGCCCACAAGGGCGAGTCTCTGCTCGACCCGGAGGCCACCACGCGCCTCATCCGCGAGATGGAAGTGGGCAAGGGCCGCAACGCGCCGGCCGAAGATCGGCTGCGCGAAAAGACCGACATCCTCGACGAACTGACCCAGCGCGAGTACGAGATCCTCGGCCTCATCGCCGACGGGCTCAGCAACCAGCAGATTGCGGGCAACCTCTTCATCAGCGAGTACACCGTGAAGACGCACATCAGCAACCTGTTCCGCAAGCTGGCCATCAACGACCGCGTGCAGGCCGTGCTGAAGGCACTCGAAGCCGGGATTCGTTAGTTCAGGGTTCGGCCGTGCCTGGCGGGGCTAGCGCTTCGTAATCCGCGGCCGCAGCACTTCGATCACCTTATCGAGCGCCACCCGCTCCTGCTGCATGGAGTCGCGCTCGCGGATGGTCACGGCCTGGTCCTCCAGCGTCTGGAAGTCCACGGTGATGCAGAACGGCGTGCCCACCTCGTCCTGGCGGCGATAGCGCTTGCCGATGTTCTGGCGGTCGTCGTAATCCACCATCCACTCCTGGCGCAGCGCGTTGTGCAGCTTCTCGGCCACGCCGGACAGCTCCGGCTTCTTGGAGAGCGGCAGCACGGCCGCCTTCATGGGCGCCAGCCGCGGATCCAGGCGCAGGGAGACGCGCTTCTCGGTGCCGCCGTCGCCGGTCGGCGCCTCGTCCTCGTGGTAGGCGTCGAAGAGGAACGCAAGGGTGCCGCGATCCGCGCCGGCGGAGGGCTCGATGACGTAGGGAATGACCTGCTCCTTGGTTTCCTCGTCGAAATACTCCAGCGTCTTGCCGCTGAATTTCATGTGCTGCTTGAGGTCGTAGTCGGTGCGGTTGGCGACGCCCTCAAGCTCCGACCAGCCCCACGGGAACAGGTACTCCACGTCCTGGCAGGCCGCCGCGTAGTGGGCCAGCTCGTCGCTGGCGTGGGCGCGCAGCCGCAGGTGGTCGGGGCGGATGCCGTACTCGGAATACCACGAGAAGCGCTGGTCGACCCACTCGTTGTAGAGCCCGGGCGCGTCCGCACCCTTGCAGAAGTACTCGATCTCCATCTGCTCGAACTCGCGCGTGCGGAAGGTGAACTTGCCGGGCGTGATCTCGTTGCGGAACGCCTTGCCGATCTGGGCGATGCCGAAGGGCAATTTCTTTCGAGTGGTGCCCTGCACGTTCTTGAAGTTCACGAAGATGCCCTGGGCGGTCTCCGGCCGCAGGAACACCACCGCCGCGTCGTCCTCCAGCGGGCCCATGAAGGTTCTGAACATGAGGTTGAAGTTGCGCGCCTCGGTCAGCTCGCCGCCGCATCCCTTGTTGGGGCACACTTTGGAGTCGGGGTTGTCCAGCTCGTCGAGGCGGAAGCGCTGCTTGCACTTCTTGCAGTCCACCAGCGGATCGGTAAAGTTCTCCACGTGGCCGGACGCGCGCCACACCGTCGGGTGCATGAGGATGGCGGCGTCGAGGCCCACCATGTCGTCGCGCATCTGGACGACCGAGCGCCACCACGCCTGCTTCACGTTATTTTTGAGAAGCACGCCCAGCGGGCCGTAGTCCCAGGTGGATCCGATGCCGCCGTAGATTTCCGAAGAGGGGAAGATGAAGCCGCGCCGCTTGCACAGCGAGACGATGGTTTCCATGAGATCCGGGGTGGCGGCTACCGACATTGTAACGACTCCTTTCTAAGGGGGTCCAGGCCCCTGGATAAGGGGGGCCCTGGATCAGAACGCCTTCACGGGTGCGTCGAAGTAGATTTTGGTGACGCGCGGGCTCATCACGAGACCCTGGATGGCCGGCACGGTAAGGTCCGCAGAGAAGGCGTTGATGATGTAGAGATCATCCTTCACCTTGCCGCCCAGCATCTCCACGATGCGGCGATCGTCCTCCTTCAGGCCATCCACGGTCTGCACGATGACCGGGATGGACTCGGACGTCTGCTGCGCCACCATGTCGCGGAGCGCGGGGTCGAGTTTTTCGTTCTGCAGCGAGAGATCGTCCAAAATCTATTTCTTTCGTCGCGGCGTGCGCTTCTTGCGGTGGGCCGAGGCCCGTTGCCCGCCCTCGTCGCTCTCCATCTCGTCGGGGCTCGGATAATCCTCGTTGAGCGGGGTGGCGTCCGCGGCGCGGCGGCGCGGCTGGTAGTCGCGCGTGCCAGCGCCTGGGATGGGCTCCGGGCGCGGCGTCTTGTCCGTCTCGCGGGCCTGCGCCTCGCGGGCGGCGCGGCGCTCGGCCACCCGCTCCTCCTCGCGCTTCTTGCTCCAGTTGTCGAGCAAGACGACCAGCGGCGTGGCGATGAAGATGGACGAGTAGGCGCCCATCGTGATGCCGACGAGCAGCGCGAACGCGAAGTTTCGCAGCGTCTCGCCGCCAAAGAAGTAGAGCGCGAACAGGGTGATGAGCACGGTCAGCGTGGTGTTCACCGAGCGGGTCATCGTCTGGTTCAGGGATGCGTTGCAGATGGCTTCGTAGTTCCCCTTGCGCGCGTGCCGCACGTTCTCGCGGATGCGGTCGAACACCACGATGGAGTCCATCACCGAGTAACCGATCACCGTCAAAACGGCGGCCAGGAACGGTGAGTCAACCTGGTATCCGATCAGCGCGTACACGCCGGCCATGATGATCACGTCGTGGATGAGCGCGATGTCAGCGGCGATCCCGTAGCGGATCTGGTTGCCGAAGCGGAACGTGATGTAGATGAGCTGCAAGAACAGCGCCACGCAGAGCGCGAACAGCGCGTTGACAAACAGCTCCTTGCCGATGACCGGGTCGATGGTTTCGCGCGACAGGATGGTCGTCGTGGCTCCCGCCGCGGCTTTGGCGTCGGCGGCCGGCGGCTCGGCGGCAGGGGTGTCACCCGCCTTTGCGGCCTTCGCGTCCTTGCCGGCTTTGGCGGCTTTGGCGGCTTTGGCGGCTGGCGTTGCCTCGGTCCCTTCGGGCGTCGGGGCAGGCGCTGGCGAGGCCGACAGATCGGGCTGCTCCAGCGTTTTCAGCTTCTGCCGGTAAAGCTTGCCCAGTTTTGTCTCCAGCCGATCCGCGACCGCCTGCACTTCATCGGAGGTGACGTTGCCGCCCTCCTTGCTGATGCGGATGATGGCCCGCCGGAAGTCGTTCGGACCCGCCGCGGCGCCGAGCGGCTTTTCCTCGACCTGCACCTGCACGTCGCGCAGCGTCCAGCCCTTCTCGTCGAAGAGTCCACGGATCTCGTTGCGCACGGCTTCGGTGGTGACGGCGTCCTGGTTCTCGACGAAGCCGATCTCCATGATGGTGCCGCCGGTGAAGTCCATGCCCCACTTGAAGCCCTTCACTCCGATGGCCAGCAGGGCCACGAGCAGCATCACTCCCGACAACGCGAAGTACACGTTGCGCTGTCCCACGATGTTGCGGGGATTCTTGTGGAAGCTCTGGGCCCACAGGCTCAGTCCGATGAGGACGGACGCGGCGACCAGCATCCCGATGATGTCTGTTGCGGTAATGTTGTACACGAGCGGTCCTCCTCAGGCCCCGTAGGCCGTGCGGTTGGTCACGACGCGGCTGTCGACGAGCACGTTCATGAACACGCGGGTGAAGTACACGGCGGTGATCATGCTCCAGACCGTGCCCAGCATCAGGGTGAGCCCGAAGCCCTTGATCGAGCCCGATGCGATGTAGTACAGGATGGCCGCGCCAATGAAGGTGGTCACGTGCCCGTCCAGGATGGACGAGAAGGCGCGATTAAAGCCGGTTTCGACCGCCGAGTGCAGGCCCTTCTCGTTCCACAATTCTTCCTTCAGGCGCTCGAAAATGAGCACGTTGGCGTCCACCGCCATGCCGATCGAGAGCACGAAGCCCGCGATGCCGGGCAGGGTGAGCACGAATCCCCCGATGACCATGCTGGCCAGCGTGAGGATGGTGTAGACCACCAGCGCGATGTTGGCGGCGATGCCGGGCACGCGGTAGTAGAAGAGCATGAACAGGATCACCACTCCCAGGCCGATGCCGCCGGCCAGGAGGCTCTGGTGCAATGACTGGGCGCCCAGCGTCGGGCTGACGGTCATGCTGGAGAGAATGTCCACGTCGACAGGAAGGGCGCCGGCGTTCAGCAGGTCAGCCATCTCCTTGGCTTCCTGCAGGTCGGTGCGGTTCGGATTCTGCGAGGTGATCGGAGAGATCTGTCCGCTGCCCTGGGTGATGGGCTCCTGCACGTTGGGCGCGCTCACCATCTTGCGATCGAAGAAGATGCCCAGCGGCTTGTTGACCAGGCGGGTGGTCAGCTCACCGAATTTTTGCGCGCCGTCGGGGTTGAGCTCGAAGGTCACCACCGCGATGGTGTTGGCGCCCGCGGTGTCCTGGCGGAAGTCGGCGCGGCGCAGCGAGGTTCCGTCCATCACCGTGACCCACTCGGTCTTGCGGGTCTTGGGGTTGTAGCGTTCCTCCTTGAATTCCAGGCGGGCGACGCGGCCGACCTGCTCCTCGGCCCACTTGATGTCGGTGACTTCGGGAAGCTCGATGATGAGGCGGTTCACGCGGCCCACGCCCTCTGGCTGGATGATGACTTCCCTGGTGCCGGTCGGGTTCAGGCGCTTCTCGAACACGCGGCGGGTGCGCTCGACGACTTCCTGGTCGATGACCAGGTCGGGGGTCTCTTGCGGCGCCTTCAGCTGCACGACGATGCGGCTGCCGGAGCGGAGGTCGAGGCCAAGCTTGATGTTCCACTTGCCTTCGCGGGGATTGTAGAGCTGAAAGAACCCGGCCACCGTCAAGAGCAACACGAGGACGAGATAGGCGGGATTCTGGTATCGATTCCAGTCCATTGATGGAGCCTCCAGGCCAAACTGCTTGCGGGCGCATCATTCGGGGGCCCGCGCGCGGATGATCCGCGTCATAAAATTTCACACCAAAGTTCCACGTTCGCTGGCGGGATACACAGCCTGCCCAGGAACTCTGGTGTGAAATCAGGCGGCCTCGGCGTCGAGCGGCCGCCCGGTTTCGCGATTCGGCGCCGGTGATTGCAGCGGCGCACGGAAGAGCGGCCCCCTTATTCGCGCCGCCGGGGAGATCTCCTCTTGTCAGTAAGGTGATTTAGGGGACGCGGCGGGCCATTGCGGCGTCGCGGATCTGGGCGACCTCGACGGCGAACGTCTCCTCGCTGGGCCCCAGGCGACCGCGGTCCTGGGCGGGCAGCCACTGGGTGGCGCTCAACTGTTCTTGAACGAAGGCCATCAGCCGATCGCGGGTCGCCGGATCGAGCGGGCGCCCGACCACTTCGACGTCCAGCACCAGCACGTCCGCGGGGCGCACGACGGGCATCGGGTCGCTGGTGGGAGCGATGGACACTTTCACGGTCGCTTTCACGCGGTCGAGCGCCTTCAGCCCGTACTGGCCGGCCGCGGCGAGGGGGATGTTCCCCCTGGGCACCTGCGTCAACACGGGCCGCAGGTCTTTCATACGGGACATCTCTTTCAGGTTGATCACGAGGTAGCCCTTGGCGTCGCGCCGGATGCGGTCGTCGTTGTGGTACCCGATGACGACGCTGAACGCGGCGGCCGGGTCGATCTCCGCCTCGGCCGCCGCGGGCGTGCTGGCCACGGGAGTCGGCGAGGCCGGGGGAGGCGTGCTGGCAACAGGAGGCGGCGGCGTTTCCCCCAGGGCGGGGGGGGTCACCGGCGCGGGCGCGGCGGCCGTGGGGATGGCGACCGGCGGCGCCTGCGTTGGCGCCGCCGGCGGAAGGTTCACGATGCGGCGGGGCGCTTCGACCAGTGGGCGGGGCTGCGGACGAGGTGCCGGCGCCGTGCGGGCCGGGGCGATTTCCACCATGGCCGGCAGCGCCACCGCCACGCGGGCCGGCGCGGACGTCGCGCGCGGGGCATCGGCCACGCGCGTCTCGCGGAAGCCGCTTACCTCGATGTGGTCGACATGGGTGAGCGCCACCGTGTCAGGCGCTTCCGGCGGCGTGTCCGACAAGATCCACCAGGAGGTGAGACCGAACAGGTGAAACACGGCCGACATGATCAAAGCCGCCTCGAGAAATCCGAGACGGCGGCTGCGTCGTACCGCGACGGGCCCGTCAGGCAGGCGTCGGGAGCCGATCATCGCTATTGGAAACACCTCAAACTCGATGGGCTTGCGCTCGCAGCATATCATACCTGCCGCGAAGCGGTCAACGAAGCCTTTCGACTTCTGTTGGGAGACGAGTATAGACGACGCCGGAAGACGAATGTTTCTTCCTCCCAGAGGAGAAACAGGCCGGTCGTTGTAAAATCGCGGCTTCATGGAGAGCACGACCGAGGACTTCGAGGCGCTCGTGGGCGCCGCGCTGCACATCAACGCGGCGCTCGACCTGGAGTCCATGGGCCGCGCGGTCCTGGAGGAAGCCTGCCGGGTGCTCGATACGGAGGCCGCCTCCCTGATGCTTGTCGACCAGGGGAGCGGGGGCCTGAAGTGGCTGGCGGCGCTGGGCGAGGCGGGCCCGGTGATCGTCAACCAGGATTTGCAGGCCGGCGAGGGCATCGCCGGGTGGGTGGCGATGGCCGGGGAGACGGTTGTCTCCAACGACGCGGCCAACGATCCCCGTTTCTGCCAGCGCATCGACGCGCTCAGCGGTTTCGTCACCCGCTCGATACTGTGCGTTCCGATGGTGGCGCGCGGGCGCATCCTGGGCGTGCTGGAGCTGCTCAACCGCTCGGAGAATCGGCCGTTCGAGGCGCACGACGTGCGCAAGGCGCAGGCGTTCTCCAGCCTCGCCGCCATCGCGCTGGATCACGCGCAATTGTTGCTGGTGGCCGAGGAGGCCGGCAACGTCCGCGAGATCTCGCGATTCAAGGCGGACATGGTGAGCGTGGTGTCCCACGAGCTGCGCAATCCTCTGACCACGATTCGGGGATTCGCGGAAATGTGCGCGCATCATGAGAACGTCTCGCTGGACGACACGCGGCGCTTCTCCGGGCTTATTCACGACGAGGCGATGCGGATGGAGCGGCTCATCGACGATTTTCTCAATCTATCCGGCGTCGAGAGCGGCGCGCTGCCGGTGCGCGAGGCTTCGGTGCCGCTGCAGCCCGCGCTGGAAGCCGCTGTGGAACGCCAGTCGGGAACCCGCGAGACGCATCCCATCACCATGAGCGGCGGCGCTGACGCAGTGGTGCACGCGGACCCAGATCGCATCCACCAGGTGCTGGACAATTTATTGAACAACGCGGTGAAATATTCACCGGACGGGGGAGCGATTTCCGTGGAAGCGGAGATGCGCGGCGGGGTGTGGCGCATCTGGGTCCGCGACCGCGGGCTGGGAATTCCCCGCGACAGCCTGCCGCGCCTGTTCCACCATTTTTACCGAGTGCCGGCTCCGCGCCACGCGCACCTCCCGGGTACTGGGCTCGGGCTCACCGTGGTCAAGGTCCTGGTGGAGCGCATGG
>VGFD01000111.1 GCA_016868975.1 Armatimonadota bacterium
CGCCTTTTGCGGCGGACGCGATCATCGAGGCGGCGCACAACCGCGTGCCGCTCATCGTGGCCATCACCGAAGGGATTCCGGTGCATGACATGGTGCGCGCGCGCGCCGTCGTGCAGGAAACCGGGGTCACGCTGATCGGGCCCAACTGCCCTGGGCTGATCACGCCCGGCGAGACGAAGCTCGGCATCACGCCGGGCAATATTTTCTCCAGCGGGCCGGTGGGATTCGTTTCCCGCAGCGGCACTCTGGTGTACCAGGTGGCGGACGAGCTGACGCGGGCCGGCCTGGGTCAGACCACCGCGGTTGGCATCGGCGGGGATCCGGTGAACGGTTCGTCGTTTGAGAAAATCCTGCGGCTGTTCCACGCGGATCCGGCCACGAAGGTGACGGTGCTCATCGGCGAGATTGGCGGCACCCAGGAAGAGGAGGCTGCGGAATTCATCGCCCGTGTGAAAATGCCGGTGGTGGCCTTTATTGCCGGACGCACGGCGCCGCCCGGCAAGAAGATGGGCCACGCGGGCGCCATCGTGAGCGGCAACAAGGGGACCGCGAAGGCCAAGGTGGAGGCCTTCCAGAAGGCCGGCGTGTTCGTGGCCGACACCACCGAGGAGCTGGTCGCCAAGGTGGCTGAGATCCTGCAGAAGCAAGGCCTGGCGCCGGCGCTGGCGTGAGCCCGTCCTGATTTGGTTGTTGAATATTTCGGGCACTCGTGTTTTTACTTCACCGATCGCAAGGGAACGACGGCCATGATCGATCCCTACGACGACACGGTGGGATACCGGGTGCCCCTGCGGTCGGCAGGCTACACGCTGATCACGCACGCGCACGCCGATCATGCCAACATGCGCGCGGTGACCGGTCCCACCCACGTGGTGGCGGGGAGCGGCCGCCGAGGCAATGATGCGTTTCCGGTGCGGGCCGTGCTGCTGCCGCATGACGATCGCGGCGGCGCGGAGCGCGGCCTGGTGAACGGCATGTGTTTCTCCATGGACGGCGTGCGCGTGTGCCACCTGTCCGACCTGGGCGACGCGCTTGACGAGTCGCAGGCGGCCGAGATCGGCCCGGTCGACCTGCTGCTCGTGCCGGTGGGCGGCGCGCCCTACACCATCGACGGCGTGAAGGCGCGTTCGGTGGTGGAGCGTCTGGCGCCGCGCGCCGTGATTCCCATGCACTACATGACGCCGCAGACGAACCGGCGGGATTTCCCCATTGCCGGCGTCGAGCTGTTCCTGGAAGGCTTCAAAAGCGTGGAGCGCGTGCGCTCCGGGGTGCTGGAGTTGACCGAGAAGACGCTGCCGCTGCGGCAGACCGTGTACGTGTTGACGAATACCTGCTGATGCAGAAAAAGCGGAGGACCCAATGACTGAAGCGCTCGAGATGGGCATGGAAGAAAAAATCGAGCAGCTCGAGGCCCGCCGCGGCGAGGCCCGCCAGGGCGGCGGAGCGGCCCGCATCGAGGCGCAGCACAAGCGCGGCAAAAAGACGGCGCGCGAGCGGCTGCACGACCTCATGGACGAGGGAACGTTCCGGGAAATCGACATGTTCGTCACCCACAATTGCCACGACTTCGGCATGGAGGATCAGAAGTTTCCGGGCGACGGCGTGGTCACTGGATATGGGCGCATTGACGGCCGTCTGGTGTACGTGTTCGCGCAGGATTTTACGGTGTTCGGCGGCTCGCTCGGTGAGATGTTCGCGCAGAAGATCTGCAAGGTAATGGACGCCGCCTTAAAGAACGGCGCGCCGGTCGTCGGGCTCAACGACTCCGGTGGGGCCCGCATCCAGGAAGGCGTGGTCAGCCTGGGCGGCTACGCGGAGATTTTCTGGCGGAACACCCAGGCGTCCGGCGTGGTGCCGCAGATTTCCGCGATTCTCGGGCCGTGCGCGGGCGGGGCGGTGTATTCCCCGGCGATTACCGATTTCGTAGTGATGGTGGACAAGATCAGCCACATGTTCATCACCGGTCCGGACGTCATCAAGGCGGTGACCAACGAGGAGGTCACCTTCGACGCGTTGGGCGGCGCGCAGACTCATGCCGGTACCAGCGGCGTGGCGCACTTCGCGGTGCCCACCGAGGACGATTGTCTGGCGATGGTGCGGGAGTTGCTGGCCTACATGCCGTCAAACAATTTATCCGATCCGCCGCGGCTGGCGGTGACCGATCCGATCGATCGCGCGGAGATGGATTTGAAGACCATCGTGCCGTCAAATCCCAACAAGCCGTACGACATGCGGGAGGTCATCCATCGGATTGTGGACCACGGGAATTTTCTGGAGGTGCACCAGACCTGGGCGGAAAACATCGTGGTGGGTTTCGCGCGCCTGGGCGGCAAGTCGGTGGGCGTGGTGGGCAACAATCCGCGCGCGCTGGCCGGGGTGCTCGACATCAACGCGAGCATCAAGGCGGCCCGTTTCGTGCGCTTCTGCGATGCGTTCAACATTCCGCTGGTGACGTTCGTGGACGTGCCGGGCTTTCTGCCGGGCACCCGGCAGGAGCACGGCGGCATCATCAAGCACGGCGCGAAGTTGTTGTACGCGTACTGCGAGGCAACGGTCCCCAAGGTCACGGTGATCACGCGCAAGGCATACGGCGGCGCGTACGACGTGATGTGCTCCAGCCACATCCGCGCGGACTTCAATTTCGCGTGGCCCACGGCGGAGATTGCGGTAATGGGCCCGCAGGGCGCCATCAACATCATCTTCCGCCGGGAGCTGGAAAAGGCCGCCGACCCGGAACGCCGCCGCGCCGAGCTGGTTCGGGAATATTCGGAAAAGTTCGCCTCCCCGTACGTGGCGGCCAGCCGAGGCTACATCGACGACATCATCCACCCGGAAAACACCCGCCCCCGGCTGATCGAAGCGCTGGCCACGCTGGAAGGCAAGCGGGTGGAACGCCCGCCGCGCAAGCACGGCAACATCCCGCTTTAGCCCGTCCCCTCATCGTTCGCCGCGAAGTGATACTCTTTGAATTGACGATTCACGGTTAACCGCTCCCTGCGTGGTAATATTGCCACGCAGGGAGCGGTTATCCGCGCCCTGGTAATGAGTCATTGAGTCGAGGGTCCTTGTTGGTCAGTCCGCAGGGGACCCCCCCAACCGCCTCGAAGTCGCGGGCGATGGAAGTCAAAGATCTGCTCGACATCCTAAATCAGGTGTTGCTCGCCGCCGCGCGCGAGGACGCGTCCGACGTGTACATTCGGTCCGGGCTGCCGCCCTGTCTGCGCATCGGGGGGGCTCTCGCCTTCGTCGACATGGACCCCCTGGGCCCCGACGTCACCGAGTTGATGTGCCAGCAGATCATGAAGCCCTCCATTCGTGAGTCCTTCCAGCACAAGCCGGATGGCAACCTCGTGTACGAGGTGCCCGGCATCGGCCGCTTCCGCGTGAACGTGTACCTCCAGCGCGGCGCCTACGCGATGGTGATGCGAAAGGTGCGCGACGAGATCCTCGACTTCGACGCCCTGAAAGTGCCCGAAGTGGCCAAGAAGCTCGCGCTCCTCAAGCGCGGGCTGGTCCTGGTCACCGGACCGACCGGCTCGGGGAAATCGACCACTCTGGCCGCCATGGTGAAGTACCGCAACGAGAACACCAGCGGCCACATCGTCACCATCGAGGACCCCATCGAGTACCTGCACACCGACATCAACTGCATCATCAGCCAGCGCGAGGTGGGCAGCGACACCATGTCCTTCCAGGACGCCCTGGAGAGCGCCCTGCGCCAGGCCCCCGACGTGCTGCTCATTGGCGAGATGCGCGACAAGGAGTCGGTCAAGGCGGCGGTCTACTTCGCCGAGACCGGCCACCTCGTGCTGTCCACCCTGCACAGCAACAACGCCGTGCAGACGGTGGAGCGCGTCGTGCAGTTCTTCCCCACCGAGATCCACGAGCAGATCTACCAGCAGCTCTCGCTGAACCTGCGCGCGGTCGTCTCGCAGCGACTGGTGCCGCGCAAGGACACCGGGGGCCGCGTGGCCGCCATCGAGGTCATGATGGTGAACGCCCGCGTCCAGGAGCTGCTGGCCAAAGGCGAGCTCACCCAGTTGAAGCGCGAGCTGGACATGTTCATCCCAGAGGGCATGCAGAGCTTCGACACCTCGCTGCTGAACCTGTTCCGCGAGGGATTCATCAGCTCCGAGGACGCCATGCGCCACTCGGACAACCCGAACGACATGCGCCTCAAGCTCAAGACCCTGCCCACCTACATCAAGAGCAGTCCGCGCGACGATCCGCGCTACGCCAATACGCCGCACCCGGGCGCCGCTGCTCCGGCGGCGGCTCCGGAAGCCGCTGGGTAGAGCGCCGTGCCGACCAATCCAGAATGCCCGGCGTGCGGTGAGGCCATCGCCCCGGGCGCCGTACGCTACGAGTGTGAGACCTGCGGGGCGCTCTATCACGACCCCTGCTGGACCGGCACGTGCGCGCACCCGGCCCCGATTCCAGTCGAGGATACGAGGCCGACCGCCCCGCCATCTCCGCGGCCGGAGCACCCCGAAGGCCGCCTCGTGCGCGGTGGTCTGCCCATTCGCGTCAAAGCCGGGGAATTGAGCCCGCAGGAGATGTCGCTGGAAACCGGCGCCGGACGCGTGCAGGTGCCCTGGCACCAGGTGCAGCTCATCTGCCTGGGCGTCATCCAGGATCTGGTCGGCGATCAGGCGGCCCAGCGCTCCGGCATGCGCAACATGATCCGAAAATTGTTTTTCGGCGAAGGCGATTCCAACCGCGGCGAAAAAGCGCAATTTCGCGAGACGGTGCTCCTTGACGTGTACGTGCACGAGCAGGCGGTGCCCTACCGCTTCGACGCCGGAACCGTGAATTACAAGTCGCTGCTTGGCCTGGCCGGCTACGTCAGCTCGCAGAATTTTCTGCGGCTGGCGGCGCGCATCGTGAATTTCGCGAACGAGGCGCGCCTCGATCCGTCCATCGTGGGATTGCTCACCAATCACCGCGAGCGCATCCGCCGCTTCGCCACGGTCTACGATTTCGAGATGGAGAGCGCGCAGAACCGCGACCGAATTTCCGACATGGCGCCCCGCTCGCGCGTCGAGCTCAATCCCGCCTGGCTGGAAAATTCCGACGCCGAGGCCGCGCTGGAAGAGACGCCATGACCGAGGGATTTGACATCGACCACGTCGCGCACCTCGCGCGGCTCACCTTGACCGAGCACGAGCGCGCCACCCTGGGCCCGCAACTGCTGGAAATCCTCGACTACACCAACCACCTGCAAGAATTGGACACCGAGGGCATCGATCCAACGTTCCAGGTCATGCAGCGCGCCAACGTGCTGCGCGCGGACCTTGAGTCGCCCTCGATGGCGGTCGATGAGGCGCTGCAAAACGCGCCGTCCCGCGAGGGGAATTACTTCCGAGTGCCGCGCATTCTGGCATGATCGCCCAACTTCGCGACCGCCTGCGCGGCAAGCAGATCAGCGCGGTCGAGGCGACGGAGGAATGCCTGCAGCGGATCGCCGAAATCGACGGCGAGATCCACGCATTTCTGCAAGTCGCGGACGACGCCCGCGCGCAAGCCGAGAGGGCCGATGCCCGCCGAAGGGACGGTGAAGACGCGCCGCTCCTCGGCATTCCCGTCGCGCTCAAGGATATCATCTCGGTAAAGGGGATGCGCTGCACCTGCGGCTCGCGCATCCTCGAAAACTACCAGGCTCCCTACGACGCCACCGTCACCGAAAAACTTCGCGCGGCCGGCGCCGTCATCATCGGAAAAACCAACCTCGACGAATTCGCCATGGGATCGTCCACCGAAAACTCCGCGTTCGGTCCAACCCGCAACCCGTGGGACCCCACCCGCGTGCCGGGCGGCTCCAGCGGCGGCTCCGCGGCGGCCGTCGCGGCGGGGATGGTGCCCGGCGCATACGGCACCGACACCGGCGGATCCATCCGCCAGCCGGCCGCGTTCTGCGGAGTCACCGGGATCAAGCCCACGTACGGGCGCGTATCCCGCTACGGCGTCGTGGCCTACGCGTCGTCTCTCGATCAGGTCGGGCCCTTCGGCCGCACCGCGCGCGACTGCGCCATCCTCCTGGGCGCGGTGGCCGGCGAGGATCCCCGCGACGCGACGTCCGCGCCCCTGCCCGCCGAGGATTTCGAGGCCTCGCTCGAGGGGGACGTGACAGGTCTGCGCATCGGCATTCCCCGGGAGTTCACCGAGGGCCTGGACCCGGCCATCCGCGCCCACGTCGAGGCGGCCGCGGAAACCTTGCAGCAGGCCGGCGCCACGGTCGAAAATGTCTCCCTTCCCACGCTGGCCTACGCGCTGCCGGCCTACTACATCATCGCGCCGGCCGAGGCGTCCAGCAACCTCGCCCGCTACGACGGGGCCCGCTACGGATACCGCGCAGCGGCCGACGACGTCCTCAGCATGTTCAAGGCGAGCCGCCACGACGGCTTTGGCGCCGAGGTGAAGCGCCGCATCATGATCGGCACCTACGCCCTCAGCGCGGGCTACTACGACGCCTACTACTTGCAGGCCCAGCGGACCCGCACCCTGCTGCGGCGCGACTTCGAGCGCGCGTTCGAGACGTGCGACGTCCTCCTGGGACCGGCCGCCCCAACCACCGCGTTCCGCATCGGGGAGAAAACCGACGACCCGCTCCAGATGTATCTCGCGGACGTGTACACCATTGCCGTGAACCTCGCGGGCCTGCCGGGGATGGTCATCCCGGGCGGCATGGAAAAAGGCCTCCCCGTGGGACTCCAGTGGATCGGCCCGGCCTTCACGGAAGCGCGCCTGCTCAACATCGGACATGCGTACCAGCAGCTCACCAGACACCACCAGGTACAACCTCGTTAACACAAAGGTCAAGATTTTTTTACAAATTGCTCACATCATCTAGACGCCCACGGACGTCCGTGGGATAGATATGACAGGGAGAGTAGTCGATGATGGAGTTGTCCGCAGGTGACGTTGCGCGCGTTGTCCGCAAGGTGAAAGACCTTTTGCGGGCCAACAACCGTTTTCGTGAAGACCTCCGCCACGCCCGCCGGCTCCTGATGCGCGCCCTGGTGAAACGCGAGGGGGACAGCGAGAACGTCCGCGGGATTTATTCGCGCCGCGCCGCCCAGTACGCGCTGTTGCTGATTCGCTCGCTTGAAGCCTCGGCGGAGCGCAAGAAGGCGTTCTACTCAGACCTGGCGCGCGATCCGAAGTCGCTCTACGGCAAGCCGGTGGCGCGTGTCCTGGAGTGCCGCGCGGCCACGGTGCACCGCCTGACCCCGACCTTCCTCTCCTGGCACAACCGCCTGCTGCACACCATCGCCGCCTGGGTGGGCCCCGACCCGGCCACCACCTTCCGCGACTGGCTGCGGCGCCACCACTTCTTCACCTCGCGCGCCGAAGTCCAGGTGCTGCGCGCGCTGCAAGTGGGAGAGGCCTTCGAGCGACTCGCCGCGCGCACCGGCGGCGCCGAGTGGGAATTGGAGCGGGTCCGCCAGGAGCTGATCCGCGGCGCCGGCACCCAGTTCGATCCGCTGATGGTGGAAGCACTGGTCACCGCCTGGAGCGAGATCGTCGCGTTTCACGGATTTCGCCGCCTCGCCGCGTAGGTGCGCACCGCGCTCATTGCCCTGGGGATACTTTTCGCCTGCCGCATCGGCCCGACCAGCCGCGAGGTCAACGCGTGCGACGAGATCTGGGCTTACTTCAACAGGCATTCCCGCGCGGCTCCCTGAAGCCAGTCGGCCATGCCCTATTGTCCCGCGTGCTTTCTCGAGCGGCTCGAGAACCGTGGCGCCTGCCCGATTGACGGCGCGTACTACCGCATTCGCTGCTGCCCCGGGTGTGCCGCGGAGATCGCCCCCGACGAGCGCTTCTGCATCCAGTGCAGCCGCCCCGTGCAAGACGCCGACGCCCGTGTCGAGGTGGTGCACTTCCCGCCTGCGCCGCTCGCCGCCCGCGCCATCGCGCTCGCCATCGACGCGCTCATCATCTTTTACGTGGCCACCGCGCTGCCGCACGTGCTGCGGCGCCTGTTCGAGCTGCTCGGCCCGATGCGCGACGACGCGGTCATCATGGCGCTGGTGGCCCTCCCCTGGTTCTACTTCACGGCGTACAACTCCGGGCGCCGCCAGACCATCGGCCAGCAGGTGATGGGCCTGGCCACGTTGCGCTCCGACCGCGAGGAAGTCGATTTTCCCCGCGCGCTGCTGCGGGCAGGCATCCTCTATGCGGGCGCCGCCGCGCTTATCACCGGCGTGCTGGGAATCGCCGCCGTGAGCTCGACCGGCTTCGCGGACGCCCTCTGGGACGTGGGCCTGGGCTCCCGCTGGATTCCCGAGACGCCCGTGCGGCAGGCCGCGGCCCTCCTG
The DNA here is from genome assembly GCA_016868975.1 of Armatimonadota bacterium. Lineage (GTDB taxonomy): Bacteria > Vulcanimicrobiota > Xenobia > RGZZ01 > RGZZ01 > VGFD01. Next base: position 8,322 of record VGFD01000111.1, read on the forward strand.
GTGGGGCTTCTCTTTGTGGCGCCGGTGTTTCTCAAGCGCCACCGACTGCTGCACGACGTGGCGGCCGACACCGACACCTTCGCGGTGGCCGGATGATCCTGCCTCTGTACGGTCTTCTCCTCAGCATGCCGGCCGGCTTTTTCTGGCTGTGGTACGTGTACCGCAAGAGCCTCTTCCATCCGCCGCCAATCCTCCTGGTGGCCGCCGCGTTTATCTGCGGGATGTTTTCCACGGCGGGCGTGATTTTCATCAGCGAGGGCGTGGAGGCAATCGCGCCGGGCGTCCGCGTGCTGGGCCAGACGCCGAGGCTGTACGCCCAGGGCTTCTACTACATCGTGATGGTCGGCTTCGTGGAGGAGCTGTGCAAGATGCTCAGTGTCCGCCTCACCGTGTACTACAGCCCGCGCTTTGACGACGCGGTGCACGGCGTCATCTTCTCCAGCGCGGCGGCGCTTGGCTTCGCCACCATCGAGAATGCCCGCTACGTGGACGTGCACGGCACGGAGGTGCTGCTCGGCCGCTACATCATGTCCACCTTCGGCCACGTGCTCCTGTCGATGATCTGGGGATTCGCCATGGGCGTCGAGAAGACGGCCCACGCCGGACGTTCCGTCCTGATCTCGGGCTTGCTGCTGGCGGCCTTCATGCACGGCCTGTACGACCTCTTGCTGGTGTACGACCAGATGTGGCTGGCCCTCTTGCTGCTCTTCGTGCTGTGGCGCGTGTTCGTGGGCCAGATCGACGCGGTGGCGCGGGAGTCGCCGCACCGTCCGCGGCTCTCGCGACGGGTGCGCGAATGCGCGGCTTGCCACGCGGTGGTGCGCGGCGAGGGGATGTTCTGCGGCGCCTGCGGCCGCGCCATGCCCGGCGAGGGAGCGGGCTTCTGCGCGCTGTGCCTGAAGTCGGTGGACCCGGCGGATCGCGTCTGCCCGCACTGCGCCGCCCTCATTCCCTGACAGGGTACGGGCCGGCGCGCGCGAATACTCGGCTCCATGCTTATGTGGGAACCGGTCATCGGCCTTGAAGTGCACGTCGAGCTGCTGACGAAAAGCAAGCTGTTCTGCGGCTGCGCGAACCGCTTCGGGGCGCCGCCCAACTCGCAGGTGTGCCCGGTCTGCCTGGCGCTGCCCGGCGCGCTGCCGGCGCTGAACGCCCGCGCCGTGGATCTGCTCATCACCGCGGGGCTGGCCACCCACTGCGACATCCCGCCGCGCTCGAAATTCGACCGCAAGAATTATTTTTATCCGGACATGCCAAAGAATTTCCAGATCTCGCAGTATGATCTGCCGGTGGCGGTGGGCGGCTGGCTGGATATCCCTGGCGGACGGCGCATCCGCATCACCCGCATCCATCTCGAGGAAGACACCGGAAAATCCACCCACCCGGCGAGCCTGACCGACGGCGGCGAAATGGTGGCCGGCCGCATCGACTCCGCCGAGTATACCCTGGAAGATTACAACCGGGCCGGCGTGCCCCTTGCGGAAATTGTCAGCGAGCCGGACGTGCGCGGCGCGGACGAGGCGGTTGCCTATTTGCAGCAGTTGCGGGAAATCCTGGTGTGGGCCGGGGTCAGCGACTGCAAGATGGAGGAAGGCTCGCTGCGCTGCGACGCCAACGTGTCGGTGCGTCCAACCGGCCAGGAAAGGCTCGGCACCCGCACCGAAATCAAGAACCTCAATTCGTTCAAATCGGTGCAGAAGGCCATTTCCCACGAAATCCAGCGGCAGATCAAGGTGCTCGAGGGCGGCGGAAAAATTGTCCAGGAAACCCGCGCATGGGACGAGCAGCGCGAGGTGACCCACTCGCTGCGCAGCAAGGAAGAGGCGCACGATTATCGCTATTTTCCGGAGCCGGATCTGCGCCCCCTGGAAATTGACGCGGCATGGCTGGAGCGTATTAGAAAAGGTCTCCCGGAAATGCCGGCCGCGCGCCGCGCCCGCTTTGAATCCCAGTATTCCCTGCCGGCCGGAGACGCCGACGGCCTGACCCGGACTCGCGAGATGGCTGATTTCTTCGAGGCGGCGGTGACCGCCGGAGCACCCGCCAAGGAAGCCGCCAACTGGCTGCTCGGCGACGTCAGCCGCATGGCCAACGAGCGCGGCGGACTCGAGCACGTTCCGCTCAGCCCGGCGCGCCTTTGCGGGCTGATCTCGCTCATAGAGAAGGGCACCATCACGCGGAAGATCGCCAAGGAGGTTCTCGACGAGATGGTGGCCGGTGGCAAGGACGCCGACGCCATCGTGGAGGTCCGCGGGCTGCGCCAGATCGATTCCAGCGACGCGCTGCGGCCGATTCTCGAGCAGGTCCTGGACAAGAACGCCGACGCCGTGGCGTCTTTTCTGGGCGGGCGCGAGAAGGCGTTCGACGCGCTGGTCGGGCAGGTGATGGCGGCCACCCGTGGCAAGGCGAATCCCGCGGTCGCTCGCGAGATGTTGCGCGAGATGATCGCCGCCAGAAATTAGTCCGTCGTCAGACGGACACTCAAAGAAGGGATAATTGTCGATGTTCGCTGGTCCTCGGGACCTCGAAGCGGTATCGCTCGACGAAGCGCAGGAGCGCTGGCACAACGAGCTGGAGTTCCGCGGCCTGGGCGGCGCGGGTCCGGTCGAGGAGATCGACGTGACTCGCGCGCTGGGCCGCGTGAGCGCGCAATCGGTGATGGCGCGGCGGCCCTCGCCCCACTATTACGCGGCGGCGGTGGACGGCCTCGCGGTGAAATCCACGCGCACGTTCGGGGCGACGCCGGGGAAGCCGGTGCGCGTCCACCTCGCGCCGGACGCCACCTTTGTCGACACCGGCTCGGCGCTCCCGGAAGGCACCGACGCGGTGGTGCCCATCTCCGAGCTGCAATTCGTGAACGCCGAGGAGGTGGACGTGCTGGAGCCGTCCGTCCCCTGGCGCTTCGTGAGCCCGATGGGCGAGGACATGGAGGCGGCCGAAGTCATCGTCCCCAACCATCGCCGCATTCGCCCCTCGGATATGGGCGCCATGCTGCGCGGCGGCGTGGCCCGCCTGCGGGTGGGCATCCGGCCGCGGGTGGCCTTCCTGCCCGTCGGAGGCTATCTCGTGCCGCCCGGGACCGAGCCCGCGAAAGGGCAGCGCGTCGAGTCCATCACCACCATTCTCGGCGCGCTGACCGAGCAGATCGGCGCCGATCCCGTGCGAATGGATATCGTGGCGGAGCGCACCGAAGCCCTTGACGAAGTGCTCACCCTGGAGCGCCGCAAACAATTCGACCTTCTCGTAATCATCAGCGGAAAGTCCCACGGCAGTGCCCTTCCCGCCGCCTGGGTCGCGCACCACGGGTCGCTGGTGGTTTACGGCGCAAACATCAAGCCTGGCCATTCGGTGGCGCTGGGAATGGTGGATCAGTTGCCGGTGATCGTCCTGCCCGGCAACGCGGTTTCCTCCTACATTGCCTTCGACCTGTTCGCGCGGCCGCTGATCGCGCGGCGCCTGGGCCTGCACGACCTGGGCCACGTGATGCTCTCGGCGGTGCTCGGGCAGGGGATCGTGTCGCCCCATGGCATCGACGAATTCCTGCGGATCAACCTCACTCGGGTGGACGGCAAGCGCATCGCGTTTCCTATCTCTCGCGGCGCGGACATCGTGACCTCGCTGGTGCGCGCCAGCGGGATCTTGCACGTGCCGGCTGATGCCGAGTCGATTCCGGACGGCACTCCGGTCGAAGTGCAGTTGCTGGATCCGCAGGCCTCGCTGGAGGGAAACATCCTGCTGGTCGGCACCTACGACCCGGCCTTCGACTTGCTGCGCAACGCCATCGCGCGGCGCAATTCGGACGTGCACCTGCAGTCGGCCAATGTGGGCAGCCGGGCGGGTCTGCGCGCGCTGCGCAAGGGCTACGCGCACGCGGCCGGCCTGCACCTTTTCGACGACGAAACCGGCACTTACAACATCCATCACCTGCAAGAAAACATGCCGGACACC